>JABWAM010000095.1 GCA_013360985.1 Verrucomicrobiia bacterium
CTCTCACGCATCTCCCCGGCGCGCGACCGGCCGCCGCCGCGGCTTCCCCCACGCCGCCGGCGGTTGCCGCGCAATCCGCCGTGTCACGCGCGGCCTGATCTTCCATGTACCGGCTCAATCTCTTTCACGAGCAGCAGCAGCTCCAGCGGGCGCGCGATCTGGATCCGGTCCGTTTGACCATTCTCGGCGGACTGCTCGTCGCGCTCCTGATCGCCGTCTACGCCGTGTTGCTCTATATCCGTATGGGCGATCTCCGAAGTGATCTCGAATCGCGTCGCAAAGAACTGGCCCAAGTCGAAGCGCATCTCAAAGGCCTCGGTCCTCGCACCGATCTCGCGCGCATTCAAGGCCAGGCCCAACTCCTCCAGGAGCGCATGGAGCGTCGTACGCCGATCGCGACCCAACTCGATCTCCTGCGCGATATGGTCATGACGAACTGTCAGGTGCGTCTCTTCAAGTTTCAACGCGGCCTTCAAATCACGGAGACGACGGTCGAAGGCAGGAAAGGTCCGATCGTCATCAAGAAGGTCGCTCCGACGCTGACGATGACCGTGGAAATCGAGAGTCGCGGCAAAGACAAAGTGGAAGTCCTGCAGACCCGCGACCGCCAAATTGAGGAGTTTCGCAACGCCGCGCGCCTCAAAGAATGGGCGGTTCAGACCGCCGTGGAGGGATCGAGCAATTCGCTGAACCATGTGGACCTCGTCTCCAGCCAGACGCCCGACGCCGCGCGCGGCGTCGCCATAGGAATTTTCGAGTTTCGCGTGCCATTCGTGGTCAAGGAGTCGCCAAGGGAGATCCCATGAAGCTTTCCGCCGAAAAAATCCGCCAGTTGATCCTGGTTTTCCTCCTTGTTTTGGGGATTTTGGGCGCCGTCTGGCACTTCTTGGTGCGCGGGTTGGAGGTTAAACGCACCAGAGACGAACGAGAGAAAGAGAGCCTCGGCGCGAAAATTGCGGAGCAGAAGAATGCGATCCAAACGGAGATCCACAACCGCGAGGTCGCCGGGGCATATCGCCAGTTCATCGCGCGGTGCGAGCAGCAGATTCCGAGCGAACATGTCGAGACGTGGTTTGTTCGTAAAGTCAGCTCCGTGGCCTCGCATCACGGCCTACAGATCGTCAACACCGCGATTCGTCCGCTCCGCGAAGGCAGCGGCGTCAAATTCCAGAATCAACCCTATCGCCTCGAGGGGTTCTCCTTCGACGTCGAGGGGGAGTTCAATCAGATCGGCCGCTTTCTCGAAGATCTCGAAAACAGCATTCCGCTTGTGGAAGTGGACGAAATGGGGGTCGCGGCCGGCGCCGGCGCCGCGCGCCACATCCACAAGGCGAACATTCGGCTCACGATGGTCGTTCCCGCCGACACGCGATGAAAGCGTCCCCCGCCATGCCTCTCGTGCGCGTTCGTTTCGTGATCCTCTTCGCCGCGGGGCTCGCCTTCGCGATCGCGGGAATCCACGCCCAGGAGACGTCCGCGCCCGCGTCCGCGATGGCGCCAAGCGAGGGGGGCGCATCCCCGTTTACGAACGCCATTCCCCGATCCGTGTTCCGCGATCTTCCCGACGAGCGCGACCCGTTCTCTCCCGTCGGCTACGTCAAGCCTCAGCCGCCCAAACCTGGCGAGGAGGCGCCGCCCCCCAAACCGGTCGTGGACTTTGAAGCTTATCTCGTGGTCACCGGAATCAGCGCCGGCGGCGGAGGCGCGGTCGCGGTCGCCACCCTCGCGAGCGGCGGGATCATCGAGCCCGGCGAGACTTATCCCATCAAGAATCAGGAAGGAGCTACGATCGCCGAATACAAAGTGATCTCGATCTCTGAGGAAAAGGTCGTCGCCCTTTTCGAGGGGAAAGAGTATCAGTTCAAAGTTCGGGGCGCCGATTTGGAACGCTTTATTGAGAAAGAGGATCCCAATGAGAACAAGAAACCCTGACGCTTTCACCCCGGCCTTGCGCCGTCGCAATCTTCTCCCCGCGGCTCTCGCGGTTCTGCTCTTCAACGCCGCTTCCGGCGCGGCTCAAACCCCGCCGTCCGCGACCGTGAACCGCGCGGCGTCGACGACAGCGACCGCTACGGTTGTTTCCACCAACGGCGCGGCCAAGGCCAAGAAACAGGTGCTCGTCTTCGAAAATGCCGATCTCCGTGTCGTTCTCCAAGCCATGGCCAAGCAGGAGGGCCTCAGCCTCATCCTTCCCGACGACGTCAAGGGGAATGTCACCGCGCGGCTTGTGGAAATCCCGATCCGTCAGGCCATGGAGACGATCCTGGCTTCCAAAGGGTATTCCCTTGTCGAAATGGGCGGCGTCTTTACGGTCAAGAGCCGTGAGGCGATCAGCACCGAGCCGCTCAAGAGCGAGATCTACCAGTTCGCCAACGCCTCCGCCAAAGAGGCGCGTCCCATCGTGGACAAACTCTTGAGCAAGGCTCCGGGCGCCAACGTTCAGCTCGACGAGCGCAGCAACACCCTCCTCATCAGCGACGTGCCTTCCAATCTCCAAAAAATTCTTCCGATCCTCAAGACGCTCGACAGCGTCACCCCGCAGGTCCTCATCGAGACCAAGCTCCTCGAGATGACCCGCAACCCTCAAGAATCCATCGGGATCAATTGGAGTTCTCTGGCTTCCTATCAAGTTTCACTCGCGAGCCCCACCGCCGCGCTGACCGGCGCGGGCACCGACAACACCTCGAGCGGACGCCTTGCCGCAGGCATCACCCGCTCCGGCGATCCCGGCGCCATCGGCGCGGCCAACGCGGGCCGCCGCGGCGGAGTCGTCACTCCGGTGGGCTTCGCGGGCTATCCGTTTGCCGCGGTCCTTGATGCGCCGGCCTTCAGTCTCATCTTCAGCTTCCTCATGCAAGACAGCGACAACGAACTCCTCGGCTCGCCGAAGGTCATCACCGCCGACAACAAAGAGGCGACCATCAAGATCGCCACACAAGAGCCGATTCCCAACTTCACCTTTAATCAGCAGACCGCCTCCTTCGTCATCTCGGGCTTCGAATTCAAGGATGTGGGCAACGTTCTCAAAGTCACTCCCCACGTGAACAAAGACAACTTCATCACGATGGATGTCGAGCCGCAGGTCAGCACCGCCGCACAGAACGGCCGCACCTTCGCCCTGCCGGGCGGCAGCGTGACGATTCCTCTGATCTCCATTCGTACCTTGACCTCCAAGGTCATGGTGAAAAGCGGAAATACTCTGGCCCTCGGCGGATTGCTCGAAGCGAGTTCCACGCGCACCTACTCGAAGGTCCCCCTCCTGGGCGATATTCCCGGTCTCGGCGAGCTCTTCCGCAGCCGCAGTCTTGCCAAGACCAAGCGCAACCTTCTCATCTTCATCACGCCCACCATCGTTGCGCCCGACGGGGCGACGGGCCTTGAGGATCAGTATGTTCAACTCAAGGAAACCGACGAGAACGACCGCTTCGCCTACCGCAAATCCCTTTGGGGCAACGCCAAGCCTCTCGATCAGGTGCAGCCCTACAAGAAGAACGCCTCGGGCATGCCGAGTCCCTTCGCGACGAACGCGCAGGCGGAGGTCAAGTCCGCGTCCAGCGCCTCGTGGATTGACGACGCCGATTTAGGACCGACGTCCGCCCCCAAGAGCGCGCAAACGGCGATCTCCACTGCGCCCGAGTCGCGCCCCTCCGCGACGAAGCGTCCCGAGGCGGCATCTTCCGACCGGGAGAAATCCGCCGCGATTGAACAGGCCGCCGCCGAAAAGGCCGCTGGAGAAATCAATCCGGATCTTCTCACTCCTCGCGTCCATCCACGGCTCCGAGACTGATTCCGGAACATTTCCTCCGCAACGCGGGTGTGCTGCTTCGCGAAGTCGCAAGCGGACGCTTGCTTCACGCGGAATCGACGCGATATCGTTCGCCTCCCTTCATGAACGGTCTCGAATCGGTCTCTCTTCTCCGCCGTCTCTGGCTCGGCTGGGTGCGCTTCGGTCATTGGCTGGGCGACGTGATGAGTTGGGTCTGGATGCCGCTCTTCTACTTCGTGATCGCCCTGCCGTTCGCGCTCGGAGTGAAGCTCTTCAGCGATCCGCTCGGCCTGCGTCGCCGCGGATCCGCCGCGAGCCATTGGCGTCCGAAGATCCTTCCGCCGCTGGATCTCGATTGGGCGCGCAGCCAGGGCAGCACGGCCTCGTCTCGCGACGGTCGGAAGGACGGCTCGCGGTGAACATCCTCGGAATTTCGGCCTTTTATCACGATTCCGCCGCCGCGCTCGTGCAGGATGGCGTCCTCATCGCCGCCGCCGAGGAGGAGCGTTTCTCGCGCAGGAAGCATGACTCCGGCTTTCCGAAGCTCGCCGCCGAGTTCTGTCTGAAACGGGGCGGCATTGCCGCCAAGGACCTGGATTGGGTGGTCTTTTACGAAAAACCGTTCGTGAAGTTCGAGCGGATTTTTCAGACGGCAATGGCCACTTTTCCGCGCGGCGTCGGCGTCTTTCGCGCCGCGATGCAGACATGGCTGATGGACAAGCTTTGGATCAAGGCCATTCTTCGCGAGGAGCTTGGCGTGGACCCTTCGAAAATCGCCTTCTGCGATCATCATCTCGCCCACGCCGCGAGTTCCTATTACTGTTCTCCCTTCGAAAAAGCGGCGGTGCTCACGATCGACGGCGTCGGCGAATGGACGACGACTTCGCAAGGCGTCGCCGAAGGAACGCAAGTGCGTCTCACGCGGGAGATGCGGTTTCCGCACTCGCTCGGCCTGCTCTACAGCGCATTCACCGCGTTTCTCGGTTTCGAGGTCAACGAGGGCGAGTACAAGGTGATGGGGATGGCGCCCTACGGGGAACCGAAGCATCTCGACAAGGTCTGGAAGCTCATGGACCTCGCCGACGACGGATCGTTTCAGCTCCGGATGGAGTATTTCAAGTATCCCTATTCGCTGAAGAACACCTACAACCGCAACTTCGTCAAGCTCTTCGGTCCGCCTCGCACCCCCGAGACCCATTTTTTCACGAAGGCAACGGGGTTCCCCTCCTACTTCGGAGAAAAACCCGCCGACTTCGCGCGGCGCGAGGCGGAAAACCAGCATTACGCCGACATCGCCGCGAGCATCCAAAAGGCCACCGAAGAGATCGTCCTCCGCATGGCGCGCGCCCTGCACAAGGAAACCGGCCTCCCCGACCTCTGTTTCGCGGGCGGCGTAGCCCTCAACTGCGTCGCCAACGGACGCATCCTCCGCGAAACCCCGTTCCGTCGCCTCTTTATCCAGCCCGCGGCAGGCGACGGCGGAGGCGCCATCGGCGCCGCGTTCCACATGGCGCACGGAGTGCTCGGGCAACCGCGTCGGTTCACGATGCGCCACGCCCTTTGGGGCGCCGACTATTCCGAGGGCGACGCCGCCGACTTCTTCCGCCGCGAAAACATCCCGTTCGAGAAGGCGGGCGACGAGGCGCAACTCGTCGAGCGCGTCGTCGCCGCGCTTGCCGCGAAACAGGTCATCGGGTGGCACCAGGGACGGTTCGAGTTTGGCCCGCGCGCGCTCGGCGCCCGCTCGATCCTTGCCGATCCGCGCACGGCGGAGATGAAGGACATCGTCAACACGAAGATCAAGTTCCGCGAGCCGTATCGCCCCTTTGCCCCCTCGATCCTGGGCGAGGTCGCCGACGACTACTTCGACATGCCGGGCATCTCGAAGCAGGAGGCCGCCCGCTTCATGCTTCTCGTCGCCCCCGTGAAACCGGAGAAACAGGAAGTCATTCCCGCCGTGAGCCACATGGGCACCGGCCGCCTCCAGGCCGTTGATCCTGATACCCATCCGCTCTACCATCGCCTCATCCGAGGTTTTGGCGCCGCGACGGGCGTTCCCGTGCTCATGAACACCTCGTTCAATCTCCGCGGCGAACCGATCGTCACGACGCCCGAAAACGCCTATCGCACCTTTCGCGCGAGCGAGATGGACCTGCTCGTCGTCGGCAATCTCCTCGTCCGAAAGTGATCTCCGCTCAAAAACACCTCCTCCCGCGCGTTCTCCGCGCGAGATCGGCGCGTCAAGGCACGGGAAAGCCTTGGACGCCTCTCGCGAGGCGGCGTGGGGGAGTCCTGCTCTTCCTCATCTCGTTTTTTCCGATCGTCGCGTCCGCCTTGGAACTCGTCGTGCTGGAAACGGTGACGAACGCGCCGACGCGCGTCGTCGCCGGCGACGCCAAGCTCGCCGGCGTCGCCTTGACTCCCGCCTCCACGTTCAAGATGGTGATCGCCTGGTCGGCCTTCGAAGCGGGAGTGGCGAACCCTTCCTCGTCGTTCAGGGTGACGGATGCGCATGTTCCCGGCGCGCCGCGCGCGCTCACGCTCGCCGACGCCATGTTTTACTCCAGCAACGACGCCTTCGTGGAACTGGTCGGACGCCTGCCGAAGGGACGCCTCGAAGAGGATCTCGCGCGCAGCGGATTTGCCGGCGGCCCGCCGCCAAAGGACTGGCTCAAGCGGGGAAAAAGCGAGGTCGCCCACGGCGGATCGCTCCGCGTCACTCCGCGCCAGGAGCATGCCTTCATCCTTCGCCTGATGCGGGGAGAGCTCGCTTCTTCCGCCGCGGTTCACGCGCAACTCCTCGAATGCCTCGCGTGGCCGAGCCAGGATTCCCGCATAAAGCTTTATGGGAAGACGGGCGGCATGGACGGGGTGCGATGGTTCAACGGCTTCGGGGTCGAAGGGAAAGTTTCCCGCGCGGTGACCGTGCTCCTGCGGGGCGACGACGCCACGCGCGCCGACGTCGTCGCCGCCTTTTACGCCCGCTTCGGCCTCCCGCCTCCGAAGCTTCCGTAAGCCCGCGACCCTCTCGATCAACGCAATCCCCGCGGCAGGAAGCGGCGATGGGCGGCGAGGAGGCGCAGGCCCATTTCGCGCGTGCGCGCGCTGTTGAGCAGGGAGGTCACGGGATCGAGCCGCAGGGCGTGCAACGCCAGCTCGCGGTCTCCGCGGAAACAGGCCTCGACGCTGAGGTTGAAAACCCGCGCGTACGGTTCGACGTAACCCACGACCTTCTCGGGCAGCGCGCCGAAAGCGATCGGCGAAAAACCGTTCGCGTCCACGCGCACGGCCGTTTCGACCACGGTTCCAAGCGGAAGGTTGGCGATCTGCCCAACGTTGGGTACGTTCCCCACGTCAATGAACACCCGGCCGAGGGCGTGGGCCTGGATGATGTTCGCTGCGGTTTCCCGGCTCCGCGTGCGCATCCAATCGGGGAGCCGCCCCCGCGCCATGCGTCGCAGGACGCGCTCGCGCTTCGCGAACTGACGCCGCCGCAGGGCGACTGCGGTGCGGACGATGCGATACTTGCGCATGTTCGCGCGGCGGGTGATGTACTGCGCGAAAAACTCGCACGTGTGACGGTCTCCGAGGTAGGGCAGCACGCCGGTTTCGCGAAAGAGTTCCGTGGCCACCTCGCGTTTCGAGGTGAACCCCATGGGATCGGGCGCGCTCTCGCGCAACAGATCGGTCATGCTGCGCGCCGCGATGCGGCGCCGCAGGTCGGCGAGGAGATCGCGCCCCCGGGCGCGAATCGCAGTCATCCAGAAAAAATGATTCAGCCCGGCGTATTGGACCGCCGCCTCCTCCTCGCGTTCGAGGCGATAGAACTGTTTGAGAAACGCGAGGTTCTCGAAAAGCCCGTGGCACAACCCGACGACGGGCCCTTTGCAGAGGCGCGCGAGCACCGTCGTGAGCGTCGTCATCGGGTTCGTATAGTTGAGGACGACCGCCCCCGGCGCGCGACGATTGATCTCCTCGGCGAGGTCGCGGAAAACCTCGAAGTTCCGCATCAAGCGCGCCCAGCCGCCGGGGCCGGAGGTGTCGCCCACCGTATGATAAATCCCGTATTTTTGGGGGATCGCGAGGTCGTGGGCCATGGAATCCAGTCCGCCGGTCGAGATCGCGATGATCACGTAATCCGCGCCGTCGAGCGCCGCGGCCCGCCGGTCGGTCACTACGACGCGCGCGCCGCTCCGGATCTTTCGATCGGCTTGAGCCAGCGCCGCGGCGACGAGTTCCGCGGCGCTTCGGCGAAGGTCATAGAGGACAAACTCCGAGTTCGAAATCCCTTCGGTCAGCATCATGTCCTTGACCAGAGCGGGCGCCCAGGCGTTGCTTCCGCCTCCCACGATCACGATCTTTTTGCGTTTCATGGGCGGCGAGTGTGCCGGGCGCGCGCGCTCCGCGCAAGAGAAACCGAGGGGATCCCCATCCGCGTCGGCGCGCGAAGGACGCGGTTCCGCGCAAACGCGTTACGACGATCCCAAAATCCCCGCGTAAGGCATGAGGGGAGTCCATCCTCGGTCGAGGAATATGCGACGCCCTCGCCACATTTTGGGCTCAAGCCGCTGTGGTGGCGCCGCCAGCGGCGGCGCCCTGCCTCGCTTCGCGACCGAGCGGATTTTCCTCAAGCATGGACGATGGAAAGGTAGGGCGAGGCCGCCGGCCGAGCCGTCGCCTCCTTCTTGTAAGGAGTTCGGAATCTCGACACGCTCCGCCCACCCGGTCCTCCATGGATGATGATGAGGGTTTCTCTGAAAATGGAGCTTATCCGTGGATCTGGGACGATCGCCAGCGCGCAAGGTCGGGGAGATCGCACCAGCGCAAAATGT
>JABWAM010000096.1 GCA_013360985.1 Verrucomicrobiia bacterium
CTTCAAACGGGGTGCGCGCCGGCCACCAGCGCTGCGGGCCCAGCGCGCGCAGGAGTTGCGCGAGGAGGGCGCGCGGAGGGAAGGGGAGGGCGCCCTTGGCAACCGATGGATGGGTTGCCATCAGTCGCGTCCCGCGCCGTTTTCTCCGTCGAGAACGAACCGCCAGTTCACCTTTGCGTGGGCGCGGCCGCGGTCGCCGACGAAAGTGAGGCCGTCCTTCGCGAAGCGCACGGAATGGACGACGCGGAAGCCCTTCGGGATGGAGGCGACGCCGAAGAGGTAACGGATGGCCGTCGGTTTTTTTGGAGAAAGCTCCAGGGTCGTCTTCGAGCCGAGGCGACGCCAGACGTTCGGCTTTGCCGAAGCGGCGAGGCCTTCGGCGAAGAAGGAGGTGACGTCTTCGAGTCCGAGGAGATCGCGCGGGTCGCCGCGCCACGGGTCGCTCCAGCGGCCGCCGTTGGAGAACCAGAGCACGGTTTGGCCGAGCGTGCGCGGATTTTTCAGAGCGAAGTAGAGCCAGCCTTCTTCGGGGAAGGCGATCGTGCTCCACGCCACGGGAACGTTCGGATCGTTGACCAGTTGGACCACGTCGGTGAAACCCCGCCGCGCGGGATAGACCGAAAGATCGCTTCCTCCTCCGTAAACGAGGGGGACGACGCCGAGTTTTTTGAAGCGGACGTTCGGCACGAGCCCGCCGTAGTTGCCGTCCGCGGGAGACTCCATGAGGAACGGATAGGTCGAGCCGGCGAGGAGGCGGCTGGTCGCGAGGCGGCCCGTCGAACGACAGAGGAGGTTGGGATGATGCCCGACGGTGATCGGGCCGCGCATCCCCGCGAGGAGGTGCTCCTGGTAGACGACGTTTTCGCCATCGCGAAGGATGATCCGTTTGGTGACGGTTCCCGGACGGACTTTGGGGCGGAGGCGGAGGATGAGTTCATGGCGGCCGCCGCGGTGGACGACTGAAAGGAAACGCCACGCGGCGTTGGCGGTTTCGCCGTGCAGCGGGTGTCTTTCGCCGCGAAAAGGCGCTGCGTTGCCGCCGAAAGGCATGCAGAAAAAGTCGCCGCGAAGGAGGCGGAGGAGGGGAGGTAGGCCGGCGGGCGGCGTCTTCCATTGCGCGATATAGAAAGGGCGGATGGCCCGCCGTTGACGATCGAAGACGACGGGGGCCATGTGCCCTCCGCGGCGGGTGATGGCGAGTTCCACGGTTTTTGAGCGCAAGACCCAACTCGACTCCCCGGCGACGGCCTTCGTTTTCATGGGCGCATTTTGGCAGAAGCGCCGCGGATCCTCAAGTCGTCGCGCTTCTGGGCTTGCCCTAAATCCACGGATCAGTTCCTCCTCATCCATCGAGGATCGGAGAGGTGGGCATGTCGAGATTCCGGACTCCCCACACGAAGGGCGCGACGGCTCGACCGGCCCGGAAAGGGTTCGGACGAAACCTGTTCTTTCCCGACCTCATCGCGAAGCGAGGTAGGGCGAGGCCGCCGGCCGAGCCGTTGAATCCAAAATGTTGCGAGGGCGTCGCATGTTCCTCGACCGAGGATGGACTCCCTCCACGCCTGACGCGGGGATTTGGGACGCGCTTCTTGACTTGCCAAGCCGCGCGTCCGACCGCTACAAGTGACTGTTTAAAAGGAGTTTGGAATGCCGACCCGTCTTCTTCTCATCGCATGTTGTCTGACGGTTGCGGTCGCCGCGCGCGCCCAGCAACCGGTGATTCAGATCAAAAAGATCGAGACGACCCTCGAGAGCGCGCCCAAGTATCAAGCCTCGGTCCAGGTGCAAAAGCCGCAGCCCGACTCGAACCGCAAGTGGCTGGTCGTAGAGGCGGAACTCGAAACGCAGCCGGACTGGTGCGAGGAAATCCAAGTCCGCTTCTACGTGGTGGCCAACTACGGGCCGCAGGCGCGCGAGCGTTCGCCGGATGGCTTCGATATTCTCTCAGCCAACGTCGCGGTGGTCAACGTGCCGAAAGGGCGCAAGAACATCGTGCCGGTTTTCTTGGACGCGAACACGGTTCGCAAGTATGGCGCAGGCGCCAAGGAGCAGTTCGTGCCGCAGGTGGCGGTGGTGGTCTATTATAAAGGAGTCCTTCAGGATACCCAGTGGATGACCAACGCGCGGCGGGGCGACCGTTTTTGGGAACAGAAACAGCCGATCGGCGGCGTGCTTCTGAATTTGCTGCAGTCGCCTTGGTGGCCTGCGTTCAGCGAACATTACGAACAGGTGAAGCCGAGTGGGGGTGGCGCCGCGGTTCCTTGAGTCCGCTCGAAGCCGCGTTTCTCTCTCCCTCTCCCCGATGGCCATCCGGCGCTATCTCACCCTCGACATCGGCGCGAGCACGCTGAAGATCGGGGAATTTACCTCCGCGTCTCCGGGAGACCTGCGCCTGGTCAACTTCGGGCAGGCGACGATTCAGGCGGATCCTTCCGATGACGCGGATCGCGGGCCACAGATCACCGCGGAGCTTTCGAAGCTGATCCGGGATCGGGCGTTCAAGGAGCGGCGGGTGGCCGTTTCGGTTTCCAGCCAGGTGGTCCTGACCCGTTTCATGAAGCTGCCGGCGGCCGATGAAGCGAAGATCCGCCAGATGGTGCGGTACGAAGCGGCGCAAAACGTGCCCTTCCCGATCGAGGAAGTGATCTGGGATTATCAGCCGGTGGGCAGCACGGGGCAGGCGGACCTCGAGGTGGTCCTGGTCGCGATCAAGAACGACCTCATCGAGGGGGTGAACCGCAGCGTCGAGGCGGCGGGCCTCTTTGTCGAGGTGGTGGACATCGCTCCGTTGGCGATCTACAACGCGGCCCGTTTCAACTACGCCTTCGAAGAGTCGGAGGCGTCGCGCTGCACGTTGATGCTGGATATCGGCGCGCGGACGACCAACTTGATCTTCATCGAGCCGGGCAAGGTTTACACCCGCAGCATTCCGGTCGCGGGGAACACGATCACCCAGAACATCGCTCAAGAATTTGAAGTGCCCTTCGCGGAGGCCGACGAACTCAAGCGGCGGCAGGGGTTCGTCGGGCTCGGCGGCGCTTACGAGGACCCCGAACTCGAGTCTTCGGCGCGTCTTGGCAAGATTATCCGCAACGTGATGACCCGCCTCCACGCCGAGGCGGCGCGTTCGATCAACTTCTACAAGTCGCAGCAGGGCGGGAAATCGCCTTCGCGCCTCCTTCTCTGTGGGGGATCCTCCATCTTGCCCTACACGGAGCATTTCTTCAAAGAGAAGATGGAGATCGAGGTCGAGTATTTCAATCCGTTCAAGAACGTCCCGTTCGAGGTCCCTTCGGACGAACTCGAGAAGACGGTGCATTCCATGGGCGAGGTGGTGGGTCTCGGTTTGCGTCTCGCGACGGAATGCCCGGTCGAAGTCAACCTGATCCCGCCTTCCGTCACGCGGCGGCGCCAGTTCGCCAAGAAGGTTCCCTATTTTGTGGTCGCGATGCTCGGGGCGATCTTCATGGCGCTCGGGTGGACAATTTATCTCCAGAAGGTGACGAGGATCCTTTCAGGATACACCGAGGAAGTTCGCAAGGAAGCCGAACAGCGCGCGGGGATCGAGGCCGAGCTCAAGAAGGCGGAGGAGGTCGCCGCGCGCGAGGCGGTGGACGCGGTCCAGATCCAAAGCGTCGCGCGCGCGCGCGACTTCTGGCTGGAGTTCTTCGACCAGCTGAACGCCCTGATTCCTCGGGATCTTTGGATCACGCAGTTGACTCCCGCCAATCACGGAAAGGCGGTCTCGGCTTCGGGCGGCGCGGCGGCAGCGACCGCCGCTTCGCCGCGGCGCGGCCCGCTTCGTCGCGGAATTATCGTGGAAGAAATCGGTCCGGAGTCCGCCGCGCCGTCGCCCGAGGCGGCGTCGGGCCAGGGCGAGACCAAGGGGATCACCGAGTTCGAGATTCGCGGCCTCTGCCTCAACGACCGCAACAGCAGCGAGCCGCTCCATCCCGTGGTGGTGTTTCGCGATGCGCTCGCGAGATCGGGCTACTTCGCGGAGGTCAAGATTCTCGAAGCCGCGAACCCTCAAGAAACGGACTGGAGCTTCAGCTTCCTGATCCGCGCCAAACTCAAGGAACCCCTCCTTTACTAATCGATCCCGCGAGGAAATGAAGTTGATCCGACAGCATCCCGTGTTCCTCGCCATCCTGGCGGCGTTCCTCCTGCTCTTTGGAGGAAGTGTCGCGTTCTTCGTCAAAGCCATGAGAACGCGCTCCGCCGCGCAGGTCGAGCTGGACGCTTGGCGCGAACGGCGCGCCGCGCTCTGGGCGCGCAAGCCTTTTCCCAAGCAGCCGAATGTGGAAATCGTCCAGCGCAACGCGCGCGAGATGAAAGCCGTGGCGGAGGATTGTCTCGCGCGGCTTCGTGGGCCGGTGATTGAAACCCCCAACTTGGGGGAACTCGACGCCAAGGGAAAGATTTTGGTCGCTCGACGGCAGATGTCCGAGGCGCTGGTTAAAGCGGAGGTCAAACATCCCGAGAAGTTTCAGTTCGGATTCGACCGCTACACGAGTTATCCTCCCAAGAAGGAGCACATCCCGCTGTTGCTCCGTCAGAACGCGATCACCGCGGAGTTGGTGCGTTTGCTGGCCGCGGCGCGCATCTTCGATCTCCTCGCGATTCGCCGCGTCGAGTTCGAAGACGTCGCGGACGGCGCGAAGGCCGCCGGAGGATACGATCCGAAGGCGGAACCCCTCATTTCGCAAAACGGGAAGTTCGAGTTCGTGAATCAGCCGAACTATCTCTACTCGGCGATGCCGTTCGACCTCGAATTCATTTGCGATACGGAAGCCCTCCGGAGATTTCTGACGGATCTTTCGCGTTCCCCGTATATCTTCATCCCGAGAATTGTGACGGTGGAAAATGAAAAGAAGGAGCCGTTGTCCGCTCCGTCGGCGCGAAGCGGAGGCGCCGAGGTCGCGCCGGCGTTCACGCCGTCGTTTCCTACGCCCGCGTTCCGCGGCGGCGTGAAGCCGCCGGCCGAATCCGCGTCTACGGCCGCTTTTGTGGATCCGACGGCCATTCGCCCCGTCATGGGCGAAGAGCGCATCAAGGTGGGGATCCGTCTGGATTGGCTGGATTTTCGTCATGCGGACGCGGTCAAGGCCGGCGCGACCGAAAGATCTCCGAAAGGCAAGAAGGGAGGGCGATGATGCGTGCGTTTTTGAGTTTTCTCGGGCAGATTTACGAGCGGCTCCTCGCCGTGGTCGTCTTGCTCTTCCTCGTCCTCTGCATGGGGTGGCTGGTGCTCCGGGTCAACAACCTCAAGACCGAGATCAAAGTGGATGTGGAGACCGTCCCGAAAGGCGCCGACGCCGCTCCTGCGGATCTGCGCGCGATCAAGGAGACTCGCGAACGTTTGGCGGCTCCCCCGAACTGGGCGGAAAATCCGACGAATCGCCTCTTCATCGCGCCGCTGATGAAGGTGATTCCTCCGAGCGAATTTCCAAAGAGGGTGGACCGTCTCCAGGATGCCGAAATGAAGACGCCGGAAGGTTTTCCGATCCGATGGCTTCGCCAGTATGGCCTGCCTGCCGATCGTCCGGTTGCCCTCGAAGACGCGGACAACGACGGGTTTACCGTTCGCGAAGAGTTCGAGGCGGGAACGAACCCTACGGACCCCTCGAGCCGCCCCGATATCTCCCGAAAACTTCGCGTGGAATCGATCCTTCAGAGACCGTTCCCCTTCCTGTTCAAAGGCATCATCGAGGGATCGGCCCGCAAGTTCAACGTCCAGCGGGCGGATGGTTCGGTGGCTCACTTCGTCGAGATGGGCGGCGCGGTTCTCGATAAGACCGATCCCGGCTACAGGGTGACGAATTACGCGGAAAAGATCGAGGAGCGGCGGGACGCAAAAAATCGCGTCACGCGTGTGGACGTTTCCGAATTGACGCTGGAACGCGCGGGGGAAAAGCCCATCGTTCTCGTCCGAAACCGTCCGGCAGCTTCCGGAGATCTCTCCGCCCGGCTGTACTTCATCCTGGAAGACCGCTCCTTCCTCGTGAGTCCCGGCGCCGAGTTCACTCTGCAAGGCACTGTCTATCAAGTAATTAGCATAAAAACGCTTGACCGCGGAGGCGCCTCCGTCATAATCCGACGCAAAGACACCCCGGGCGAGATTCCGGTGATTCCCCTTGAACCAGGCGATTTAAAACGCGTCCCCGGCTTTTCCGCCGATCCCGCGGGATTTTCCCCACCTCCCCCACCTCCATGAACGACCTCTTGTTGCGACGACTCGGAACCTCTGCGATGGCGTTGGCCCTTTCGGGTTTGGCTTTACGAGCGGCGCCCTCCGCCTCGGAGGAGCAATCGGCGGCTCGCGAAAGCGCGATGCAGGCCGTTTCGCTTTCCGAGCAGGAGGCGATTCGACGCCAGGAGGCGTTGATCGGCGCTCAACAGTTGTTGAAGGAAGCGGAGGCCTATGCGGCTCAAGGCGATTTCAGCAAGGCGTTGGGTTTCTACGAAGAGGCGGCCAAAAAGGCGTCCGTCATCTCGCAGACGGCGCCGGAAAACGTGCGGATTCGGCAGGGGATGGCTGCCTGCCTTTTGGAAAATGCGCGGAAGGCCAAGGAGCAAAAGGATTTTCAGAGCGCCGCCGCGCTCGCTCAGAAGGCGTACGAGATCGATCCGGAGAATCGTTCGGCGCTCTCCCTCTACGAATCGGCGAGCCGTTCCATCGAGCGCGTCCGCGAGGAGGAAAAGCATCAGGCGGAGGAAGCGGCAAAAGTACCGAAGGAAGTTTCCAATCCCGAGTTCGTCGCCAAGCAAAAGCGCGTCCTTGAACTCTATCGTTCCGCGGAAAATTACATGAAGAGCGAGCAGTTCGAGGAAGCGGAGGGGGCGCTCAAGGACATCCTCAAGATCGATCCCTACAGCGCGACGGCCTACCATCGCCTGCGCGAGGTCCAGCACGCGAAATTCCTCAAACTCGACGCCGCGCGCGCCCAGACGGAGATCGAACTGCTCGGAGAAGTTAAGCAGCGTTGGCGTTTGCCGATCCGCCGAGACAAGCAGACGATCCAGCTCGCGGGCAAGGAAGGTGAGGGAATGGAGGCGGGCGGAAGCAAAATGGAGATCCTCCAGAAACTCAACGCCCTGATCATCAAGAAGATTGAGTTCTCCGATACCCCGATCATGAGCGCGATCAACTTTCTGATGGAGGAAAGCCGCGCCGTGGATCCCAAAAAAGAGGGGGTGAACATCATTCCCACCTTCCTCAAGGGTTTGACGCCGACGGCGCCCGTTCCAACTCCCGGAGCGACGGCGCCCGTAGCGGAAGGCGCTCCCCCCGCGCCGGCCGCCGATTTGACGTCGCCCGCCGATCTCGCCGCGCTCAGCCAACCGAAAGTCAGCCTCAACATCCGCAATGTCACCTTGCTTCAAGCGGTCAAGTACCTCACCGAGGTCACGGGCCTAAAATACCGCATTGACACTGACGCGGTGAAAATCGTCAGCGCGAGTGAGGCGCTGGCCAGCAGCAGCCTCCAGTCGCGCAGCTACACCGTGAAGCCCACGCTCTTCAAATCAGTAGTGGAGCAGGACGCCGCGGGAGCTTCCTCGGGCAGCAGCCGCGGCTCGTCGGGTTCGTTCACTCAGATGGGGGGCGGCTCGAAACTTTCCACGGAGACCGACGCGAAAAAGTTCCTCGAGGAATTCGGCATTGATTTCAGCAAGGGCGGGAGCGCGAAGTACATCGAAAATCTCGGCCTGCTCATCGTCACGCAGACCAACGAGGTGCTCGATCAGATCGACGAGATCATGCTCAAGCTCAACAAGACCGCGCCCCAGGTGACGATCGAGACCAAGTTCATTGACGTGCGTCAGACCGATCTCGAGCAACTTGGGTTCGAGTGGGCGTTCGCCCCGGCCACGCAATCGCAGTACACGATCGAATCGGGGCGGGGAACCTCCTTGCCCGGCATCCCGATCGGCGGGCCTTACCGCGGCCTCGGCAACGCGTTGACGGGCGGGTTGCGCCAGACGTTTTCCGCCAGCGCGCTCGATGCGCTGCTCGGCGGAATCTCGGGCGGCACAGTGAACACGATCCTGAGCGTCACCGGCGTGCTGACCAATCCTCAGGTCCAGGTGATGATCGACGCGCTTTCGCAGAAAGGGCTGACCAACCTGCTCTCCGCGCCGCGTGTAACCACCGTGAGCGGCGATTCCGCGAAGATCATGGTGACCCGTGAGTTCATCTATCCCTCGACCTACACGGATCCGCAGGTGCAAACGGGAACCTCCTCTTCGACCGGCGGCACCGGCAGCGTCGGGATCACCGCGCCGAGCCCGAGCGGCTGGACGACGCGCGAGATCGGCGTGATCCTCGACGTGAAACCGAACGTGAACCCGGATGACAATCTGACGATCAACCTCACCCTTTCGCCCGAGGTGGTGGACTTCGAAGGATTCATCAACTACAACACCTACGCCGTGGCGAACGCCGGGATGTACACGTTCACGATTCCGCAGCCCGTCTTCAATAAGCGCCAAATCACCACGAGCGTGATCATCTGGGACGGCCAGACGGTGGTCCTCGGCGGATTGATCCGCGAGGACACCACCAAGACGAACGACAAGGTGCCC
>JABWAM010000097.1 GCA_013360985.1 Verrucomicrobiia bacterium
CCGTCACACCCTTCTTGTGAGGAGTCTGGAATCTCGACACGACCCGCCCCTCCGATCCTCGATGGATGATGATGAAGGGAGATCTCTGAAAATGGAGCTTATCCGTGGATTTAGGTTCCGGGAAACCTTTGCCGGGCCTTCGAGGGTGGCGTCCGTCAAAGGAAAGCTTCGCTGGAGTTTCCACCGCGCATGCCCTTGAATCCGCCCATCATGACCCATGACCGAAACGCCCGGAACGGCCACGTTCTGGCGCTGCATTGGCAAACCTGGCTTCCCGTCGAAATCGCTTGGTGCGACGGCGCGATCGCCTCGATCGCCGCCGCCCGTCCCGACGCGCGCCCCGAATGCTGGATCGCCCCTTCGCTCTTCGACCTTCAGGTCAACGGCTACGGAGGAGTGGACTTCATGAAACCGGGGCTCACTGCCGACGAACTCCGTCGCGCCGCGCGGAGCTTGCGCCGGGACGGTTGCACCCGCTTCTTTCTGACGATGGTCACCGCCGAATGGAGCGACCTCGTGACCCGCCTGCGTCATGCGAAGGCGCTCCGCGACGCGGATCCCGAACTGCGCGAGGCGATCGCCGGGTGGCATGTCGAAGGCCCCTTCATCTCGGCGGAGCCCGGCTTCATCGGCGCGCATCCTCCGCAGCACGCCCGCGACCCCGAGCCGGCGAAAATCCGCGAGCTGCGCGAAGCCCTGGGATCGGACCCTGTGCTGTTGACGCTCGCCCCCGAGCGCGCCGGCGCCCTGGAGGCGATCGCGCTTGCGCGCTCGCTCGGCATGACGGTCTTCGGCGGACACAGCAACGCGAGCGCGGCGCATCTCGACGCCGCCGCGGCAGCCGGACTCACCGGCTACACCCACCTCGGGAACGGTTGTCCCCAGACGCTCGACCGCCACGACAACATCCTCTGGCGCGTGCTGGAGCGCACGGGCCTCACGCCCTCCCTAATTCCGGACACCATCCACGTCAGCCCCGCCCTCTTCCGCGTAATGCACGCGGCGCGCGGCGCGCATCCCCTCGTGTACACCACGGATGCCATGTCCGCCGCCGGCGCTCCGCCCGGGCGATACACGCTCGGTCCGACGGTCCTCGAGGTCGGCCCCGACCAAATCGTGCGCCTGCCCGGCGCAACGAACTTCGCCGGCTCGGCGCTCACGCCTCTGCAGGGCGCGTTTCGCGCGGCGCGCATGCTGCGTCAGCCTTGGCAGGAGTGTTGGACGCGTTTTTCGATCGCCGCCGCGCGCGCGGTCGGTTGCCGCCATGAGCTTCGCGTCGGGACGCGCGCCGACTTCTGCCTGATCCACCCGACAGCCGATCCCTCCGGCGCCTCGCTGGAAATCTGTTTCGGAGGCGATCTGCGCGCGGCGGCGGATTGGGCGTAAATCCGCGCGCGGCGCGCGTTGAAGCTTGAAAGAGAACTCCCCTCCCGCTATGCGAATAGGAATGCGCAGGACCCTCAGCATTCTCGGAGTCGGCCTCCTTGTCGCGTTCCTTTGCGGCTGCGCCTCGACCAAAGAGCCGGCGCCGACTCGACGCAACCCGGACCTGTTGAAGCCGGGAGGCGGCGGCGTGGATTCCGAGGCCGCCATCCGCCAAGGCGACTCGATCTCGGTCCGCATCACCGGAATCGTTCCCGAGATCAATCAGGTCGAAGAGGTCAACGAGTTCGGCACGATTACCCTCCCATACATCAAGGAAGTGAAGGCCGAAGGACTGACGCCCGGCGTTCTGGCGAAGAAAATCGAGCGCGCCTACATGGATGGAGGCTACTTCAAGAAACTCAGCGTGAGCATCATCCCCGGCCCGCGCGATCTCTACGTCCGAGGCGAGGTCCGCATCCCGGGTCGGGTGCCGTGGACGCCCGGCCTTACGGTCGTCAAGGCGATCTCCCTGGCGGGAGGATTCAGCGATTACGCCGACAAGACCAATGTGGAAGTCCGCCGCCGCGACAACATCATCAAGGTCAACTATAAGGATGCCGAGAAGGATCCGCTCCAGGATATCGAGGTGTATCCGCGCGACGACGTGAAGGTGGGCCGGACCCTCTTCTGACCCTCCCAAGGGCGCACGCGCATGGAGAAGGTTCTCAGCGGAGCCGCCGCGACGCTGCTCTGCGGCGCGATGGCGTTCGCGATCGTGTTCTTCGGCGCGGTGCACGCCTGGTTCGCCGCGCCGATCTGGGCGGGCGGCCTCCTGATCTTCGCCTTTCTCGCGATCGCCATGGTTACCGGCCAAGGCTTCGCACGCGCGCGATGGGTGGACGCCGCGGCGTGGATCGTTCTGTTCGTCGTGCTCCTCGGCTGGCTCCGCTCGCCCAACGAAAGCCAGAGCCGCCTCGAAGCGCTCAACGCGGTCGCGTGCGGCGCCGCTTACTTCGCGGCGCGTTTCCTCCTGCATCGCAGTTGGCATCTCCAGGCGATCTGCGCCGTTCTCCTTGTGTGCGCGGTCGGCGCGTCGCTCTACGCGATCTACCAGCATTACGCGGAGGTCAAGATGGTGTTGTGGCGGCCGCAGGTCTATCTCGGACGCAGCAGCGGCACCTGGATCTGCCCAAACCACTTCGCGGGGATGCTCGCGCTCGCGATGCCTTTGGCGTTCAGCCTTCTGCTCTGGAGCCATCTCTATCCCGCGTGGCGCCTCCTGATCGCCTACGGTCTTCTCGTCATGGCGGGCGGGCTGGTGTTTTCCTATTCGCGCGGCGGACAAGTTGCCACGGCTGTCGGCCTCGCGGTCAGCCTCTGGCTCGGCATCCGCCGCAAGGGATTGGCCACCTTCCTCGTCTTGCTCGGGTTGGCCCTCTGCGGCCTCGGCGTCTACTTCTACATCCAGGAAAACGTTCCGGAGCAGATGTCGCGCTACGCGACCCCGACGGACATCAGCGTGCGCATCAAGATGTGGGTCAGCGCCTGGAAGATTTTTCTCGATCATCCGATCTTCGGCGTCGGCCCGATGATGTTCGATGGGTGGCATGGGAACCATCGCGAAGGCCTGATCAGCCGCGCTGTCTACGCGCACAACGATTATCTGCATCTCCTCGCCGATTACGGCCTCGTCGGCGGAGGCGCCGTGGCGATCTTCCTCGCTTTGCTGTTTCACCGCTTCCTCCAAGGCGGACGCAAATTCGATCTCTTGATCAGCCTCCGGCATCCGCACGGAGAAATCCTCTCCCATCGCACCGCCTTGCACCGCGCGATCTTTATCGGCCTTTTCGGAGGATGCGCGGGCGTGCTCGTCCATCTCCTCATTGACTTCGATCTGCACCTCCTGGCCAACGCCCTTGCGTTCTCCGTGATGATGGGCTTTGCCGTCTCTCTGAGCGTCGACGCGACCGAATGGGACGCCCATTCGACAGTTTGGCCGGTCTGGGTGCGCGCCCCGATTGGCATTCTCCTGCTCGCCGGCGCCGTCGGGATCGCCCCCAAGATCGTCCGCACCGCCTACAGCGAACTCTGGCGAGACCGCGCCGTTCGGGCCGACAAGGCCCTCGACTGGCCTTCGGCGGAAGTGGCTTTTCGCCGTGCGCTTGCCGCGGATCCGCGCAACGCGCAAGCCCTCGGAGATTATACCGAATATCTTTACCGCCGCATCCAACTCAACGTCCTCCAACGGGAAAAATGGAGCGCTCTCTTTTTCGAGGCGTGCGAACGCGCCCTCGCGGCGAACCCGATCAACCAGAACGCGCGCGTGCGGCGCGGCGAAGTGCGCGACCTGCTCGGGCGATTCGACGAGGCGGAAGCCGATTTCCTCGCCGCGCTGCGTTTCGATCCCGACAACCCCTTCTTCCACAACCGCATCGGCCTCCACTATCAGCGCAGGGGCATGGCGGACAAGGCGCGCGCCCACTTCCAGCGCGTCCTCGAACTCCACGGCGACGACGTCGCGCGAGAAAACCTCAAGGTCCTCAAGCCTCTCTGACCCTTTTCCGCCCACGCCAGCGGCGCCCCCCTCAACCGCGCAAGGCGCGGGGGATCCCATCCTCGACCGAGGAACACGCGACGCCCCCGCAACAGTTTGGGCTTTAACCGCTGGAATGGCGCCGACGGCCGAGCCGTCGCGCAGAATCCGGTTCCACGACATTCCTCATCCCTGGGCCACGGGGGACGACGAGGAAGGGCGCTTTCTGACGGAGATGATCTGTGGCTTTGGGATCTCCCGCCTACTTCTGGCGGTTCAAGAGATGATCCGCCAACTCGCGCAGGCGCGCGCCGCGCGTCCCGAAGGGACGCAGCGCGCGGACGGCGCCGGCGGTGAACCGGCGCGCCTCCGCTTCCGCGCGCTTCATCCCGAAGACGGAGGGATAGGTCGCCTTGCCCGCCTTGGCGTCCTTGCCGGCGGTCTTGCCGAGTTCCGCCGAGGTCTTCGTCGCGTCGAGGATGTCGTCGATGACCTGAAAGGCCATGCCGAGATTGGCGCCGAAACGTCCGAGGGCGCGCAGCGCGGCGGGCGTCGCGTTCGCGCTCATCGCGCCGAGGCGAATCGCGCCGGCGAGCAGGGCGGAGGTTTTCCTCTCATGAATCCAGCGGAGTTGGGCGCGCGTGGCGCGCCGTCCTTCGCCTTCGAGGTCGGCCACCTGCCCGCCGACCAGGAAGAGGCTGCCCGATCTCACCGCGAGTTCGCGCACCATGTCGGCGCCCGCATAACGGCGCGAAGGCTTCGCGCGCGCCGCCATTTCGAAGGCCGCCGTGAGGAGCGCATCCCCCGCGAGGACCGCAATTCCCTCGCCGAACACCTTGTGCGACGTGGGGCGTCCCCGCCGAAAATCGTCGTCATCCATGCAGGGAAGATCGTCGTGGATGAGCGAGTAGGTGTGGATGCACTCCACGGCGCACGCGAGCGGCAGCGCGTTCTCTTCGCGTCCTCCGCAGGCCTCCGCCGCAGCGAGGCAAAGCACGGGCCGCAGCCGTTTGCCGCCCGCGAACAGGCTGTAGCGCATCGCCTTGTGGATCGTCACCGGCTTGACGCGGGCCTTCGGCAAAAAACGGTCCAACGCGGCATCCACACGGCGGCAACGGGAAGCGATGTAGGCGTCGAGAGGTTCGCGCATGGCGACTCCTGATACACCGCGCGTGCGAGCGCCTCAAGCCTTTAGCCCGCAGGTTTCCCAACTTTCCCGTGGGGAAACCTGCGTCCCATCCTCCCGCCTCTTTTCCCCTTGAGGCGTATTCGCCGGGCTCCTAGAAACGCCTGATGAAGAAAACCGTTCTTCTCGTCGCCAACGGCGATCTCCGCCTCTCCGCCAACCGCACGTGTTGGCCCGCCCAGCAGGCCGCCGAAAAGATGGTCGTGGCCGCCTTTCGCAAGGAGGGCGTCGCTGTGCGTCGCGCCCACGGATACGACGCCAAGAAACGCCACGGTTTCATTGACAGCCAAAAATATGGGATGGAGGTGTTTGCGCGCGTCAATCGCGACACCCCCCTCGTGGTCGTCGAGGCCGTCTGGCAGTATTCCCATCATCTCCTTCACGGGCTCATCTCCCATCGCGCCCCGATTCTCACCGTGGCCAACTGGAGCGGCCAATGGCCGGGGCTCGTCGGGATGCTCAATCTCAACGGCTCGCTCACCAAGGCGGGGGTGCGCTACAGCACGCTCTGGAGCGAGACCTTCAAGGACGACGCCTTTCGCCGTTGCCTCCGCCAATGGCTCGCCCACGGCTTTATCCAGCACGACACGAGCCATGTCCGTTCCGCGCGCACGCTGAAGCTGCCGGATCGCGCCCTCGATCTCGGCCTCCGCTTCGCCGCCGAGCTGCGCGAAAAGAAGGCGATCCTCGGCGTCTTCGACGAAGGTTGCATGGGGATGTACAACGCGATCATCCCCGACGAGCTCCTCCATCCGACGGGGGTCTATAAGGAGCGCCTCAGCCAGTCTGCCCTCGTCGCCGCGATGCGCGAAGTCCCCGACATCGAGGCGCGCGCCGTGCGCGCGTGGTACGACCGAAAGGGGATGAAGTTCAAGACCGGCCCGAACGAGGAGACCGATCTTACCGAACGCCAAATCCTCGAACAGTGCCGGATGTACATCGCCGCGGTGCGCCTCGCCGACGAGTTCGGTTGCGCGGCGATCGGCATTCAGTATCAGCAGGGGCTCAAGGATATGGCGCCCGCGTCCGACCTCGTCGAGGGCACGCTCAACAACTGCGACCGTCCGCCGGTGCGCTGCGCCAAGAGCGGCCGCCTCCTCTACGCGGGCGAAGCCCTCCCGCACTTCAACGAAGTGGACGAATGCGCCGGGCTCGACGGCCTCGTGACCTACCGCCTCTGGCGCGCCCTCGGGCTCGATCCGGAAAATACGCTCCACGACGTCCGCTGGGGCGAACCCTACAAAGGGCATGGCGTCAACGACTACGTCTGGGTCTTCGAGATCTCCGGCGCCGCGCCTCCGAAACATTTTCTCGGAGGCTGGAGCGGCGCCGTGAGCGAGCGGCAACCCGAGATGTTCTTCCGCCTCGGCGGCGGCACCCTCAAGGGGATCAGCAAACCCGGCGTCATCGTCTGGAGCCGCATCTTCGTCGCCGAGGGTCGTCTCCACGCCGACATCGGCATCGGGAAGGTCGTCGCCCTCCCGCGCGCCGAAACCGAGCGGCGCTGGAAGGCTACGTCACCCCAGTGGCCGATCATGCACGCCGTCCTCCCCGGCATCACCCGCGACCAGATGATGGCGCGCCACAAAGCCAACCACATCCAGGTAGCGTACGCGCGCGACCTCAAGAGCGCGCAGCTCGCCCTCGCGACCAAGGTCGCCGCGTTCCAGGCGATGGGGATCGAGACCTTCGTCTGCGGCGACGAGAGCGGACTCTGTTGAAGAAGAGCCCTCTCCCGCCCGCGGCAACCTCCCCATGAAACTCCTCGCCTTCGACCTTGGCGCGGAGAGCGGCCGCGCGATCCTCGGCGCGCTCGCGGACGATCGCCTCGCCATCGAGGTCCTCGCGCGGTTTCCGAATCTCCCGCGGCAAACGCATGGCCACTGGCGTTGGAACACCGAAGCCCTCTTCGGCGCGATGCGCGACGCCCTCCGCGGCGCGCTCCAGTCGCATACCGATCTCGACGCCCTCGGCTGCGACACCTGGGGAGTGGACTACGTCGCCTTGGATCGCAACGATCGGCTCCTCGATGCGCCCTTCTGTTACCGGGATCCGCGCACCGACGGGATCCTGGAGAAAGGGTTCGCGCGCCTCGCGCGCGAGGAGCTTTATCGCGAAACCGGCTGCCAATTTCTGCCGTTCAACACCTGTTTCCAATTTCTCGCCGCGACCCTCGGCCACGGGCCCGCATGGAACGCCGTCGGGTCCGTCCTCTGGATGGCCGACTACTTCCATTTCCTCCTGAGCGGGACGAAAATCGCCGAGGTTTCTCTCGCAAGCACCTCCCAGATCTACAATCCCGCGCGTCGCGCGTGGTCGGAAAAGGTCATGAACGCGTTCGGCGTTCCCTTTTCGATCCTGCCGCGAATCGTTCCCTCGGGCGAGCCGCTCGGCGCGCTCTCCTCCGCGCTCGGCCTCGGAAGCGCCGGCGCGCGCGTCAAGGTCGTCGCCCCCTGCGCGCACGACACCGGCTGCGCCTTCGCCGCCATCCCCGCCGAAGGCGACGACTGGGCGTGCCTCAGCAGCGGCACCTGGTCGCTCCTCGGCGCCGAACTGGAAAAGCCACGCATCACCGACGTCGCGCGCGACCTCGGCTTCACGAACGAGGTCGGCGTGGACCATACGATCCGTTTCCTCAAAAACATCGTGGGCCTCTGGATCGTTCAGGAATGCCGGCGCGCGTGGGAAACGGAAGGAACGCCATACGATTATCCGACTCTGACGCGACTCGCCGCGGAAGCGAAACCGTTCGGCGCGATCGTGGATCCCGACGATCCGCGTTTCGTGAAGCCGGGCGACATGCCGAAGAAAATCGCCGACGCCTGCCGGGAGACCGGACAACCCGCTCCCGAAGGCGTCGGCGCGGTCGTCCGCTGCGCCTGCGAAAGCCTCGCGCTCGAATATCGCCATGTCCTCGGGAAACTCGAACAGGCCCTCGGCCGCCGCTTCGGGCTTCTCCACGTCGTCGGAGGTGGCTCGCAAAACGCGCTCCTCAACCAGCTCACCGCGAACGCGACCGGCCGTCCCGTCGTCGCCGGGCCCGCCGAAGCCACCGCGATCGGCAACTGTCTCATCCAAGCGAAGGGCTTGGGCGCCGTGAAAGATCGCGCCCATCTCCGCCGCATCGTGCGCCGCAGCGTCGAACTCCGTCGCTATGACCCGCGCGACCCGGCGAAATGGGACGCCCATTTCGCGCGCTTCCTCGAGATCAAACGCCGCGCGGGCGGCTGATCCGCTCCCGCCGCGCGAAAAATATCTCGCACCGGCCTTCGCGCCCGAGCCTTATTTCGCCGGCGCGGACGCGGGGATCGCCCAAAAATCCTGGAAGGCGCGCTCCCAAGTCCGTCGCCCCATGCTCCGCCGCGCGGCATCCCCCATCTCGCGCCGCAGCGCCGCGTCCACGGCCAGGCGGCGCATCGCGGCGTGCAAGGCGG
>JABWAM010000098.1 GCA_013360985.1 Verrucomicrobiia bacterium
GCGTCAGCGGCGTGCGCAGTTCGTGGGCGGTCAACTGGATGAAGGTGTCTTTCATCTTGTCCAGGCGGCGCAGTTGGTTGTTGATGTCTTCCAGATCACGAATGCGCGATTCCAGACGGTTGACAACTTCCTGCGTATAGCGAGTCTGCGCCTGCGCCATCGCCTGCGCGTCCACCTGATCGCGCCCCCCGTTCAGGTAAAACTCGACCTGCCCCGGCAGCGCTTCGATGTCCAGCGGTTTGGTCAGATACCCCGTCACACCTGCCGCCATCGTCATGTCGCGCTGATCTTTGTATGCCTGCGCGGTCAGCGTGTTCGTCAACCCCGCGCAGTTCAACCAGCGCGCCGACTTCGAAAAATACCCGCGCGCGCTCGCGCGCGACGCGGCCCTTTGCCGGGCCGAAGGCGCGGACCTCCTCTTCGCGCCCTCGGCCGCCGCGATGTATCCCCCATCCCACAGCACCTGGGTGACCGAAGAATCGCTCTCCCTCCCGCTATGCGGCGCGCGGCGCCCCGGACATTTCCGCGGCGTCTGCACGATCGTGCTCAAACTCTTCAACCTGATCCGACCCGCCGAAGCGATCTTCGGACTCAAGGACCGCCAGCAAACCCTCGTGATCCGCCGGATGACGCGCGACCTGAATCTCCCGATTCGCATCGTGGACGCCCCCACCGTGCGCGAATCGGACGGCCTCGCGATGAGCTCGCGCAACCGTCGTCTCACCCCACGAGGACGCCGCCTCGCGGCGCTGTTGAACGGCGCGCTCGCCTTCGCGCGCGCCGCCTTCCTCCGCGGAGAACGGCGTCCATCGAGATTGATCCTCCTCGCGCGCCGCCTCCTTCGCCAACCCGGCCTCCGCGTGGAATACCTCGAGATCGTCCGTTCCGCCGACCTGCGTCCCGCGCGCCGCGCAACACGCGGCGACCTCCTCGCCGCGGCCATCTGGGTGGACGGCGTCCGACTGATCGACAACCTGCGTCTGTGAACGGATCTGAGGTCACGCGCGCCATTTTTCACCACGAACGCCGGCGCGCGGCCGCCGGCGGGATGATCGAGACCGCGAGTTCCACCTTTCTCCTCCTCTTCGCCGTGCGCGTCTTCGACGCTCAGGCGACCGCCAAAGGGCTCGTCGCGGCGGGCGCGAGCATCGGGCTGTTGCTCTCCCCCCTCGTCGTCTGGCTCACGGCGCGCCGAAGGACGCGGACTTCTCACGCCGCGGCGAATCTCGCCCTCGTCTCGGCGGCGAGCTTCCTTTTCGCCGCGGGCGCGCCTTCCTCCTGGATTTTCGTGATCGCGGCGGCGCTCGGGATCTCCGCCAACGCCGCGATCGTGCCTCTGCTGACCCAGATGTATCAGGACGGCTATCCCGAAACCGAGCGCGGCCGCCTTTTCACGCGCGCGATGGTGATCCGCATCGCGGCCGCCATCCTCTTCGCTCAAGCCGTCGGCGAACTCCTCCTCCGCCACATGGGAGGATGGCGCCTGGTCACTCTGGCTTTCGCGGCGGCGGCGGCGTTTTCCGCCTATCACCTGCGCCGATGCCCCTCCCATGCCCTCCCTTCCTCCAATACGCGCAATCCCTTCCTCGCCCTCCGCCATATTCGGCACGACCGGGTCTTTCGAGTCACGCTCATCGCCTGGATGATCATGGGCTTCGGCAACCTCATGATGGCCTCGATGCGCGTGGAATATCTGGCGAACCCCCGCTATGCGGTGAACCTCGACGCCGCCTCGATCGCCTTCCTCACGGCCGTCGTCCCCAACTTCACGCGCCTCTGCCTCTCGCGCCTCTGGGGCTGGCTCTTCGACCGCCTCAACTTCTTCTTCCTTCGCGTCGTTCTCAACGTGGGCTTCGCTATCAGCATGGTCGCCTTCTTCACCGGCGACAGCTTCACCGGCCTCGTCTTGGGCGCGTCGCTCTTTGGAATCTCGATGGCCGGCGGCGACGTCGCCTGGAGTCTCTGGGTCACGAAACTGGCGCCTCCGAAACTGGTGGCCGATTACATGTCCGTCCACACGTTCCTCACGGGCGTCCGGGGCGTGCTTGCGCCCCTTCTCGTCTTTCATCTCGCGAACGCGGCCACTCTCGAAACGCTGGTCATTTTCAGCGGATCGCTCATTCTCCTTTCCATCCTGATGCTGCTTCCCGAAATTCGCTGGGGTCGCCTGCTCGGCCGCGGCGTCGCGCTCATCAAAGAAATTTCCGAATGAATCCCTTCTCCTCCATGACTCCCGAGCACCTCCACCTCCTCCTGAACCATCTCCCGGTCGCCGGCTGCGCGTTCGCTGCGCTAACCCTCCTCCTCGGCCTCCTTTCGCGCAGCGTTCCGGTTTGTCGCGCCGGCATGACTCTGGCCCTAGCCGCCACTCTCGTCATGCCTCTCGTGATGAAGACCGGAGAAAAGGCCGACACGGCGTTGAGCGCCTCCAACGGCGCCATGGCCCTCGACCGCTCCGCCGCGCGCTGGCTCCACGAGCACGAAGAACGCGCCGAAAATCTGGCCGTCGCGTTCCTCGTAATTCTCGCCGCGGCGGCGGCGGCCCTGGCGCTCTCGTGGTTGAGACCCGCGTGGAGCCTGCGCCTCGGCGGCGCGATCCTCCTCCTCTGCCTGGTCGGCCTCGTGGGAGGCGCGTGGATCGCCGAAGCCGGCGGAAAAATTCGTCACCCCGAACTCCGCACGGAAACGCGCCGGCCTCACGCCAATTGATCGCGCGCAACACAGGATTCCGGCTTGTATCCCGGAATGCGGTGTCTATCAACTGGCGCTCGACACGATGATCAAGCTCACCGACCTGCGGGAAATTCTACACTATGTTCCCCGATTTCGGGAAAAGGTGTTCGTCATCTCCGTGGACGGCGAGTTGGTCGAAGACGTCAACTTCTCCACTCTGCTCCTCGACATCGCCGTCCTGCGGAGCCTGAACATCCGCGTGGTCATCGCTCACGGCGCCGGCTTTCAAATTCGCCAGATCGCCGCGGAAACCGTCCAGGCCATCAGCAACGACGACGGCACGGGCGTCACCGATCCCGCCACGCTCAAAATCGCCCTGCTCGCGGCGAATCGCCTCACGCACGAAATCCTCGAAGGATTGGCTTCCAACGATCTCCGCGCCGCGGCTTCCAACGCCATCGTGGCCCATCCCGCCGGCATCTTGAACGGCGTGGATCACCAGTTCACGGGGAAGATCGAACGGATTGACTCCGATCTCTTGAGCACGCTTCTCGACCGCAACATCATCCCCGTCATCCCGCCTCTCGGATTCGACGGAGACGGGCGCACCTACCGTCTCAACTCCGATTCCGTGGCGCTGGAGACCGCCCTGGCGCTCAAGGCCGCGAAACTCATCTACATCACCCCGCGCGACGGCATCGAACGCGGAGGAAAATTGGTCCGCCAACTCACCATCGCCGAGGCCGGCGACCTCTTGAAACGGCACCGAAGCGAACTGGTTCCCGCCATGATCTCGAAGCTCGAGCACGCCTTCCGCGCGGCCGACGGAGGCGTCCACCGCGTCCATATCATCAATGGGCGGGTGGACGAAGGCCTGCTCGCCGAAGTTTTTTCCAAGGAAGGCATCGGCACGCTCATCCACGCGAACGAATATCAGGCAATCCGTCCCGCCGCGAAACGCGACGTGAGCGCCATCCTCCGACTGATCAAACCCTCGGTGGAAACCGCGGAGCTCGTCAAACGCACCCGCACGGAGATCGAGCGGCACCTCGCCGATTATTACGTCTTCGAAGTGGACAAAAACCCGGTCGGCTGCGTCGCCCTCCACCTCTTCCCCTCCGAGAGGAAAGCGGAGCTCGCCTGCCTCTACGTCAGCCCGCGGCATGAAAACGAGGGGATCGGACGCAAGCTCATGAACTTCGTCGAAATCCAGGCGCGCGAAAAGGGATGCTCGGAAATTTTCTGTCTCTCGACACAGGCCTTCGCCTACTTCCAGCAGAAGGGCGGTTTCGTCGAGGGCGGTCCCGCCGATCTTCCGTCCGAACGGCGCCAGAAATACGACGAGAACGGGCGCAAATCCAAAGTGCTTCGCAAACCGCTCTCCCCGGAGGGATGACGCTCACCGAACTCCGCGCGACGCTCGCGGCGCTCGGCGTCCGTCCGAGCCGCCGGCTCGGGCAGAACTTCCTCCACGACCAAAACCTCGCCCGACGGATCGTCGATCTCGGCGAGATCGCGGAGGGCGATCCCGTGATCGAGATCGGCCCCGGCCTCGGCGCGTTGACGGAAGATCTGACCGCGCGGCGCCCGGGGCGTCTCTTCCTCATCGAGCGGGATCTCCGCTTCGCTGCGTTTCTTCGCGCGCGATTTCCCGGCGCCCAGTTGATCGAAGGCGACGCCTTGGAAGCGCTCGCGCCTCACGAAAGCGCGCGCCCCGACTCCGACGCTCCCCGGTTCGCGGAAAATCGCCTGCCGCAGGCCGTGGACCGCTTCACCGTCCTCGGCAATCTCCCTTACTCGGTCGCCTCCCCCCTCATGGTCCGCCTCGCGGAAGCCGATCTCCGTCCGCGCCGAATGGTCTTTACGGTCCAACTCGAAGTCGCCCAACGCCTCGCCGCGCAGCCCGGCGCCAAAGACTACGGCCTGCTGACCTTGCTTCTTCAGCCCTTTTACGAAATCTCGATCGCGCGAAAGCTCCCGCCTTCGGTCTTCTGGCCTCCGCCCGAAGTCGCTTCGGCAACGGTTCTCTTCGTTCGCCGCGCCGGCTTCCCCTTCCCCAGCCTTGCAGAGGAACGAAGCTACAGACGCATCGTCCGCCGCGCCTTTCAGCAACGCCGCAAGACTCTCGGCGCCGTCTTCGGCGACGAACTCAGCGACCCGGTCTTGCGAAAGCGCCGCCCCGCGGAGATCGGCGTCGAGGAATGGGCGCGCGCGGCGGCGATCGCCTTCGCGGGACCGCAGAGCGCCGAAACCGATTCCGCCGAGGAACTCTTCGACATCGTGGACGACCAGGACCGGGTCGTGGGGCGGGCGCCGCGCCGGCGCGTCCATGCGGAACAACTTCGCCATCGGGCGATCCATCTCTTCGTCTGGAACGCCCGCGGCCAAATCCTGCTCCAGCGGAGGTCTCCGCTCAAAGACCTTGCGCCGAACGCCTGGGACTCGTCCGCCGCGGGTCATCTGGCGTCCGGCGAAGGCTACGAGGCCTGCGCGCGACGGGAAGTCCTCGAGGAACTCGGCGCGCGCCTTTCGCTCAGTCCTCTCCGAAAATTCGCGCCCGTCGAGGCCCTTGGCTGGGAGCACGTGCAGCTCTATGAGGCGCGCGCCGAAGGCCCCTTCCGCTTCTCCGCCGCAGAAATCAGCGAACTGCGATGGTGGAACCCGACAGAGGTGGATGCCGCGATCGCGCGGCATCCGGACGATTTCGCGCCTTCTTTTCGCCATCTCTGGCCGCATCGAAGCTGAGCGCGCTTGATTCTCCGCTCCGTCGAGGACACATTCCGTCCCTTTCCCGCATGGCCTTGATCGTCAAAAAATTCGGCGGCACTTCGGTCGGCAACCCCGAACGCATCCGCAACGTCGCGGCGCGCATCCAGCGAACCCGCGAAGCGGGCCATCACGTCGTTGCCGTCGTTTCCGCGATGTCGGGGGTCACGGACGGCCTGATCAAGCTCGCCCGCGAGGTAAACTCCAACCCCAACGAACGCGAGATGGATGTCCTCCTCGCGACCGGCGAACAGACCACCATCGCTCTCACAGCGATGGCGCTCCAGGCGCTCGGCCAAAAGGCCGTTTCCCTGACCGGCGCCCAGGCGGGCATCGTCACCGACGGCGTTCATACCAAAGCCAAAATCGCCAACATCACCCCGAAGCGGGTCCATGAACTGCTCGCGGCGGGCCATGTCGTGATCGTCGCGGGCTTTCAGGGCGCGAACTCCGAAGGCGCGATCACCACCCTTGGACGCGGCGGCTCCGACCTGACCGCGATCGCCCTCGCCGCAGCGCTCAAAGCCGACCTTTGCGAGATCTATACCGACGTGGACGGCGTCTATACCGCCGATCCTCGCATCGTGAAAGGCGCGCGCAAACTCGACGAGATTTCGTACGACGAGATGCTCGAACTCGCCAGTCTCGGCGCCAAGGTGATGCAGAGCCGCTCTGTCGAGTTCGCCAAAAAATTCAAAGTTCCCTTTTCGGTTCGATCCAGCATGAACGACAACCCCGGCACTCTCGTGAAAGAAGAAACCCGCAAGATGGAGGACGTAGTGATCCGCGGAATCTCCGTGGACAAGAACCAGGCCAAGATCAACATCCCGAAGGTCCCCGATCGCCCCGGGATCGCCGCGCGCCTCTTCAAGGCGCTCGCCGCCGTCCATCTCAACGTGGACATGATCGTTCAGAACGCCTCGACCGAGGGCTTCACGGACATCAGCTTCACCGTGGGCAAGGACGACCTCGCCAAGGCGCGCCACGTCATCGAGCCGATCGCCAAGGAGATGGGCGCCGGCGCCGTCGCGGATTATCAGAAAATCGCCAAGCTGTCGCTCGTCGGAATCGGGATGCGCTCCCATTCGGGTGTTGCCGCCGATCTGTTCGAAGCGCTTGCCGAAAACCAGGTGAACATCCAGATGATCTCCACCAGCGAGATCAAGATCTCGGTGATCATTGACGCCGCCGACGCCGACCGCGCGATGAATGCCGCGCACGCGAAGTTCGGCCTCGGCATTTCATAAAACGTCTTCTCCGCCTCGGAATGCGCCGCTCGGAACTGGAATCCTCTTCTCCGCGCGCGCCGCGCCGGAGGTCCCCATGAGACCCGCTTCGCCGCCCACCGCGAAAGCCATGCGCCAACTGGTCCGCGCCGCGCTCCGCGAGGACCTCGGAGGACGCGGCGATGCGACCTCCCTCGCCCTGATTCGCCCCTCCGCGCGAAGCCAGGGACGAATCGTCGCCCGTCAAGAGGGCGTCTTCTGCGGCGGCGCGCTGGTCCGCGAGGTCTTTCGCCAATGCGGGCGCGCCCTTCGCGTGACGTTCCATGTCCGAGACGGCCGGCGCCTCCGCGCCGGCCAATGCGTCGCGACGGTCGAAGGCCCCACCCGCGCGATCCTCGCGGGGGAACGCGTCGCCCTCAACTTCCTCAAGCGCCTCAGCGGGATCGCGACCCTTGCCGCGCGCTGCGCCGCCGCCGCGCGCAAAGGCAATCCGCGTCGTCCGCCCGCGATCCTCGATACCCGCAAGACGACGCCCACGCTTCGCGCATTCGAGAAGCACGCGGTGCGGTGCGGCGGAGGACGCAACCACCGCGCGGGGCTCTTCGACATGGTGCTCATCAAGGACAACCACCTCGCCGCGCTCGCGCGCGAAACAACGGATCCGATCGGCGAAGCCGTCCGCCGCGCCCGACGGCGCTGGCCGAGGCTCGAGGTCGAGGTGGAATGCGACACGCTCGATCAGGTTCGCCGAGCCGCCGCGGCGCGACCGGACTTCATCCTGCTCGACAACATGCCGCCTCCCCGCATGAAACGAGCGATCGCGATCGTGAACGGCCGCGCAAAGACCGAGGCCTCCGGCGGCATCACCCTTTCCGAAATTTCCGCCATCGCGCGGACGGGCGTGGATTTCATCTCGGTCGGCGCCCTCACGCACTCTCCCGCCGCGCTCGACTTCTCGCTCGATCTGCAGCCTTCCCCTCCGTGAATGCGCGCCGTCTCATCGTGGGCATCTCGGGCGCCAGCGCTCCGATCTACGGCGTCCGCCTCCTCGAGGCGCTGCGCGCCGTTCCCGATCTCGAAACACACCTCGTCCTCACGCGCGCCGCCGAGACCACCCTGCGCATCGAGATGCCGGAGTGGACGCCCGAACGCGTCCGGGCGCTCGCCCATGCGAGCCATGAACCGGACAATCTCGCCGCGCCGATTGCGTCGGGATCGTTTCGCGCGATTGGCATGGCCGTCGTTCCCTGCAGCATGAAAACCCTCGGCGGCATCGCCAGCGGCGCGGGAGGCGACCTGCTTTCCCGCGCGGCCGACGTTGCGCTCAAGGAACGGCGGCGCCTCGTGCTCGTTCCCCGCGAGACCCCTCTCCACCTCGGGCACCTCCGCAACATGACGGCAATCGCCGAAGCGGGAGGCATCATCCTCCCGCCCATCCCCGCCTTTTACCACCGCCCGAAGAGCGTGGACGATCTCGTCCATCACACGATCGGCAAACTCCTGGACCTCTTCGAGATTGAGCACGCGCTCTTCGCGCGCTGGGGCGAGTGAGCGACGCGGAACGCGCGCCGCGAACAAAAACGGCGTGGCGCGCCCCCCCCAATCCACGGAACCGCTCGATTTTCAGAGAGCATCCCTCCTCATCATCCATCGAGGATCGGAGGGGTGGGTCATACCGAGATTTCAGGCTTCCCATGAGAAGGATGCGACGGCTCGGCCGGCGGCCTCGCCCTACCTTTCCACAGTCTATGCTTGGGAAAAATCCG
>JABWAM010000099.1 GCA_013360985.1 Verrucomicrobiia bacterium
CGCGGAGTTCGGCGCGGTCGTTCCCGCGGCGCCGGTGACCGACACGATCAAACGCGTGCGCGCCGCGAACGATCCGCGCATCGTCGAGACGCCCGATCGCGCGCTGCTCCGGGCCGCCCAGACGCCGCAGACCTTTCGCTACGCCCTCATCCGGAGCGCCTACGAACCTCTCGTGCGCGCGCGGATCCTGGTCACGGACGACGCCGCCGCCGCCGAACGCGCGGGACACGAAGTCCGCGTCGTCGAGAGCGACGCGAGCAATCTCAAGGTCACCTCTCCCGAGGATCTTTTCCTCGCGGAGAAGCTGCTTTCGCAACGGAAAGGAAACCCATGATCAAAGTCGGTCTCGGCGTGGACATCCACGCCTTCGAAGAAGGACGCCCCTGCATCCTGGGCGGCGTGCGCATCCCCCATCCGCGCGGGCTCAAGGGTCACTCCGACGCCGACGTCATCACCCACGCGATCATGGACGCATTGCTCGGCGCGGCCGGCGAGCGCGACATCGGCCACCTCTTTCCCAACACGGACGACCGCTGGAAAGACGCCGACAGCGTCCGTATGCTGGAGATCGTCCGGGAGACACTCGAAAAGAAAAAGGCCGCGATCCACAACGTGGACGCCACGGTCATCGCCCAGGAGCCGAAGCTGGCGCCCCACCTCCCCGCGATGCTCGACCGCCTCGCGCGCGCCCTGAAGATCCCCGCCGATCGGATCGCGATCAAGGCGACCACCGCCGAATGGATGGGGTTCGCCGGGCGCAAAGAGGGCATCGTCGCCCTCGCCGTCGCCTGCGTCGAGATCCCCTGACGAAGCCCGTCCCTCCACCTCCGCGGAAACGGGCGGCGAACGCCGCCTCCGCGCAACGGAAGGTGTCCGCGTCGTCGGCGCGCTACGGAGACGGCTTCTCCACCGCCTCGAAGATCAGCTCTCCAAACCGCTCGGGTTTGTAGAACAAGCCGAAGGTCGGGCTCCAGGCGAGATTCGCGGAGGGCGTTGCCGCGCGATGTGCGCGCGCGAAATTCGCGCTCCAGACATCTCCCGGCAGCGGCGTCGCCTTCACGTCGAGCGCAGCATAGGAAATCGTCGCAACCACTTCCCATCCCTCTTTCCCTCGACGGGTCGCGACCGTCGCCCCGGCATCCCAGGAAATCTCCGCCCGGTCGCCGAGATGACGGAGATCCGCCACGGCGCCCGTGGGGTTCACGAGGAGGTGATAACATGTCTTCCGATGGTTGGCGGGATCGAGGAAGATTTCCACCGCGTCGTCGTTCCAAACCGGACCGTCGCGTTGGGCAATCGCGCTCACCAGACGGTCCATGCGGGGTTCCCGGATGTCAAAGCGCAGATAAAGCCTCTCGTCATCCGCCAGCAATCGAACGGTCGTCGCCACCGCATAGGGTTGACCATCGTCCGTGCGAACCATCGGGCCGGCGATCGCCGCCTTGCCCCAGGGAACCCCCTCCCAAAGATCGTCGCCTCCCAGGCGCCCGGAAAATAGAGGCACGCGCGCCGATTTTCTTTTCCCGGAAATCCGCGCTTCGTATTCGCCGGGACCCACCGAAAGCGCGCGCTGACGGTCTGCCATCCGGATTTCCGGCACGCTGACGGTATAGTCCCCCGGGCCGGCATGCGCGGCGCAGAAAGCCTCCCGCCGTTTCACGAGGTCGAGCATGACCCGCGCGTTCTCCGCGCTGGGATCGGCTTTGTACCGCCGCAAGCCCGTCAACGTGTCCACTTGAATCTTGGTCCACTCCCAGCCATCCGTCGCCATCCGCACACGACGGCGCGTGGCGGCGTCCGTCGACGCGACGAGGGCCTGCGCCTTTTGGAGGAACGCATCGGCCTGCAGCCGGATCGGATCATAGGTCGAAAAAATCCAGCCCTCATCCACGGTCTCGTCATGCATGACCTTCATTTCGCCTGCCGCGCGATCGTGCGCCCGCCGAATCAGATCAAAGTACGCTCCCACCGCCTCGGCAGCCGGCCCGAAGGCCGCGCGATTGTAGTCGCGCAGGATGGCCGCGACCTTCTGCTTGGGGTTCCACATCAGCTCGGCGGCAAGAAAAAACTCGTTTCCTTGCGTCCCGAAGGCGGCCTGCGCCCCGCCCATGCCGACATAGACCCCCAGCGACGAGGGAAACTCCGCTGCCGTTTGGATCAGGTCGGCCAGGGCTTCGGGCGAAAACATGGGCAAAGACCACGCGGCCATCCCGTGGAAGTAGGTGGTCAACACCACCTCCGGACATTGTGCGCGCCATCCCTTGAGGACCTGCATATGCCGCGCGCGCGCGGCGGGTTGATGAAACCGTTTGTCGTACCCGTTGTGAATATCCTCGACGGCGATCCCCGGCAGAAGCCGCGTTTTGACGGGAGGCAATTCTCCCTGGTGATAACCCATGTAGCCCAGCTTCATCCCCGGCGCGCGGTCCCCGACGGCCTCCCGCACGCGGTTCGCGAACCGCGCGAAGCGATCCGAAAGCGAAGGCTTGCCGGGATGCCATTCCTCGACATCCAGAGCGCGACAACTGGAGCATTCGCAATGGCCGCCGCCATCGTTTTCCGAAAGGCTGAACATCGTCCACCCCGGATATTTCCGGAAATTTTCCACGGCGATCTCCGCCATCTTGCGGACCACCTCCGGATTGGAGACGCAGAGCTGGCCGCCCATGCCCTCCTCGCGCAGGTGAAGACGTCGCGCGCCGTTCACCATCGCGAACCATTCCGGATGCTCCTTGCCGTAAACTTCCGGGCTGATCGTCTGATACCAGTTGTGCCAGAAGCAGGTCACCTGCGACCAGCCGAGACGGTTGAACCGCATCCAGCGGGCTTCCGCCGGGGTCGCGCCAAGGGTAATTCGCCGCGAACGAAAGAAGGGCGCGCCCTGGAAATCCAGTTCGGTCGGAATCATCAGCTTTCCCAGGCGCGGGACAACCTCGCCATCCACCCCCGGCATCACCCAGCGCGCATCCAGGAATTGTCGGGCAAACTCCACCACGGCGGAGAGGGTTCCCGTCCGACACGCCCGCATCCAATGCAGATCCCAGGGATCCCCCGCCGTATCCTGACCGATCAAGAAAAGACGACGGCCCTGAACCCGCATCCGGAACCCCTCCGGAGGCAACTCCTCCGTCCGGATCCCCGCTTCCTCGGCGAGGGGATGCGGCCCCACGACGACTTGAAAAGCGTCGTCGCTCGGCGTGTTCACCACCGCCCACCGGACCCCGGTCGCCTTTTCAACAAGCCGTTGCAGTTCCAAGGCCGCCTGCTTCGGAGTGGCCATGCCGTCGGACGCCACCACGATCTGGACCCGCGACGGCGCGCCTTCTCCCGTCAGCACCACGCCCGCTGCGCGCGACGGCGCCCGCGACTGGACGGGCGCCGTCTTCGCGCAGCCGCCCACGATCAGAAGCCCCAGTCCAACCAGCGCGAGCGCGATCCCGCGAGTCGTTCGACTCATGGGCCGCCCTCGCGACTCAACTCTCGAACGGCCGCCGCATCCAACTCGCGATCATAGACGCGGACCTCGTCCAGCCAGCCATCCAGGTATCCCCCCAGTCCCTGGCCAAAGGCCATCCAGGTCGGGCCTTCCATGCCCTGAAGAGGCAAATGATCGGCGGAAGCCCTCGCTTCGCCATCCACGTAAAGGATCACGCGCCCGTCCCCGCTCTTGCGCAGATTCCAAACCACGGCCAGATGATGCCATCCCGGCGTCCAGTCCTGCAACGGAACCATCAGGGATTTCTGATCGCCCTTCTGGTCGCTCACGCGAAGGTTCACCGCGTACTGCCAATCCCTCAACGAGGGATCCGTCACCCAAACGTTGAGTTGGATGGCGCTCCTCGCCTTGTTCCACGCCTCCGAAGGATCTCGCATCAAGAAGAAAAGGCTCATCCCGTTGTCCGAGGTTTCCCCGATCCAGTTCGGCTTGATCCAGAAACTCGCGGTCCCTTCCGTCGCGTCGAACAACGCTTCGCCGCTCTTCCAGGTGAGGCCGCTGACGCCCCGTTTGCCCGAAGCGAGAAAGCTCGTGGGAAAACTTACGCGGTCTTCAAACTGAGGCTTTTCGATCTCGACACTCCCCGCCGCGGAGGTGAGCGTCGCCGTGCCGGACCCGCCGACGCTTCGCCCAAAAACCCAAACCCGTTTCCCCTCCGTCCCCAGATCGAACTCGCGGCGGTTCGGCTCCTCGCTACCGCTCCACTCCATGGCCAGCTTCGCGCTCCCCGACGTCGCCCGCGCATACACCGAGAAACAGTACAGCTTCTTCGCCTCCAAATTTTCCACCACCTGCCGGGCCATGGCGCCCCGAGAAAGTTCCAGCCTTCCGTTGGAAATCTTCGCTCCGTTCAGGCGGATCCATTCCTTGGAATTCGGGTTGTTCCACTCGGCGTCCCGGAAATGGTTCTCCGTCCTCCGCTCCAGAAGGACCGCCCGCCCCACCCGTCCCTCACCCAGCGCGGACGGCGCGCCGAGCGTGGCGCCGGGAGAGATCGCCCGGAGAGATTCCAGGGGTTCATAAAACTTCGGCTCGGGCGCCGCCTGGAGCACAAGCGGCCACGCGAGCGGCGCAAGGGCCAGGATAACCCCGAACGCCAAAGGAAAAGGCGCGTTGTCGTTTTTCATAAGGGATGCATCCGAAAATGCCGCGCGCAATCCGCGCGCGTCCGCGGGCCGTCGCGGAAATCTTTCCGGTCACCCGGACGCAGCCGACGCATCCCGGGGCAGGCGATCACGCCGCTTCGCGCCGGCTTCCGCGAAAACCCGTCAGGACGAACCCGACGCCCAACGCCATCAAGGCGAGTTCCGCCGCGCGCGGTTCGGGAACGGCCACGACGATATTGTCCAAGCCGAAGGTCGCGACGCGCGTCGTGGAGATCCCCGCATAAAAATATCCGAGCTCCGTCGCCTGATTGGTGTTTTGGAAAATATCGGAATAGCTCCCGCTGGCCAGGGCGTTGGAAAAACTCAGCGTGAACGAGTTGCCGCTCAGGTTGAGCCACGCGTCGAAGTGGGTCGCGTATCCGTAATTGAGCGCGGAAGTAAATACGAGGCTCCCTCCCCCACCCTGAATGGAAAGATCCTTTCCGCTGTTCTGATCTTGGATGGACAACAAGGCCTGATAATTGCCCGTGGCGCCGCGCCGAAGGCTCATGTCGGCGCCCCAATAGGCGCTCGCCGTGTTCACATAATCCCATTGGACGCGGACCGCGCCGCTCGTGGGAAGCGTTCCCGCGCCCAAAGACGAAGACATGTAGATGCTCAAATAGGAGGTCGTTCCGCCGTTGGTGTGGGTGATGACCACCGGCTGATCGTTCAACCCGTGAACCGTGTCGCCGAGGCGAGACTGAACCAGCGTCGTGTTGCCGCTCGTCCCATCGACAAAGGCTCGAAGATTCGTCGTGAGCACCCCGACCGAGGGCGCCGACGTGGGCGGCGCCGTATTCGTGGGATCGCTGTTGAAGTCCACATTGACCCAAGACCAAGGCTGATCCGCCCAGGCATTCGTTGTTTTCAACGCAACCATCAGTCCCATTCCCACAAGGATTCGCGGCATCAATTTCATCGTAATTTTCCTTTTTTGATCCGTCGGTGTGACGTGGTATCAAAATGTATTCTCCAACGCAAGTTTTTTATCAATTTGCGTTGGAAAAACTTTTCCGCCCAAGCCCCGTAGAATCCACTTCCGAATCAAGGTTGATCTCCCCAGGCGCGAATCGTTCCGCCAACGCCTCTCGCCCCACGTTTCTCCCCTCTGATGCGCCCCCTTCGGACGCAGACCCCGGGTCGCCTTGAACGGACGCCGTCAGTTCGTCGCGCCGTTGGCGTCTTCGTTCTTTACGAAACCGGTTGCGGAAGGGTCGCGTCGGGGCGGTTCCTCTTTCGCGGAGTCGTTCGCCTTCGTGCGGAATCGCACGGAGACCAGCTTCGACACCCCGCGCTCCTCCATGGTCACCCCGTAGAGCGCGTCGGCCATCGCGATCGTGCGTTTGTTGTGGGTGATGATGAGGAACTGCGATTGCGTGAGAAACCTTTGGAGCATTCCCGTGAAACGTCCGATGTTCGATTCATCGAGCGGCGCGTCCATTTCGTCAAGAACACAGAACGGGCTCGGCTTGACCATGTAGATGGCGAAGAGCAGGGCCACCGCCGTCATCGTGCGCTCTCCTCCCGAAAGCAGGCTGATGCTTTGGAGTTGTTTGCCCGGAGGCCGCGCCACGATGTCAATCCCGCACTCGAGCGGGTCGTCGTCGTCCACGAGGGCCAGATCCGCTTTGCCTCCGCCAAAGAGCTCGCCGAAGACCTGCTGGAAGTTGCCCCGGATCTTCTCGAAGGTCTCCCCGAACATCCGCCGCGTTTCCACGTTGATCTTGCGGATCAGCGCGGTGAGGTTTTCCTTCGACGCCGAGAGATCCTCGAACTGCTGGGTGAGGAAGCGATGCCGCTCCTCCTGCTCCTGATATTCCTGCACCGCCTCAACGCTGACGGGACCGAGAGATTGCAGCTTCGCGCGAACCTCCCCGACCCGGGCCGCGATCGTCTCCCAACTGTCGAAGGGGAGGTCTGCCGCCGGGGAATAGCCTTTCTCCATCTCGGCGGGCTCGTCTCCCTCGGCCGCGGGCGACGCCGGCGGCGCCTCGGCCGTCCGCAGCGGGAGCAGAACGATCGCCGCGAGGTCCGTCGAGTATTCGCGCTGGATGCGTTCGAGCTCGTTGAGGACGAGGAAGCCGTCGCGCTCGTGTCGCTGCGGGCGGACGAGATGAACATCGACGTCATCGCGCAACAGACGCTGCTCTTTAGCCGTGGCGCGAACGTGAAGTTCCCGGTGGAGCCCGCGCCCGCCAGCGCGGAGTCGAAGCCGGAAGCGACGCTGCCCGTCACCGATACGAATTTCACGACGACGAAGCCCGAGACGGTGGCGGACGCGGTGACGATTGAAGTGATCCGCAGCTTGCACGCGTTCTCGGGCACGGAACCAAATCGCAGCGTCGTGCGCGTCGCGGTGAGCGGGGCGACGGGTCACGAGGCTGCGGTGGTCGAGGCGATTGCGAAGCGGTTGAACCGGCCCTGCACGTTGCTCGATCCGGCGACGGTCTTTGAAGTTCCCGCCGATGCCCGCGAGCACGCGACGGGTGCGCTGCCGGCGATTGGTCTCGCGCTCGGCTGCGGCGATGACGGCGGGTTGCCGTTTGATTTCCTGAATCCAAAGAAGCCTGCGGTGCAGCGCGACATGCGGCGCATTCGCATTCTGGCTGGAGCGGCTGCTGCCGTGGCGCTCGTGGTCTTCACGCTCGCGATTCGCCAATACCTCATCAACCGCCACCAGAAGGTGCTCGACCAGTTGCGCACTCAGCTGGCGACGGAGGAGAAGCAGCGGCCGACTTTCCAGAAGATGGTGCGCCACGCGGCGCTGGTGAAGGAGTGGACGGACGGCGGTCGCAGCTGGCTTGATCATTACGCGTATCTCTCGGCGGTGCTGCCGGCGAGTGAGGAAGTTTACATCACGTCGCTCGGCGTCAGCGGCGCCGGGCTGATTCGATTGACCGTGCAGGCGCGGAGCGGCGAGACGCTCGCGAAGCTCGACAAACAGCTGCGTGCCGCCGGCTATGACGTCAAGCCGCTGGCCATCACGCCAGGCGCCGATCGCCATGGCTACGAGTTTCGTTCGACGGTGGAACTGATCATTCCGCCGAAGCTCACCATCGATCTCTCGAAGGTGAAAACTCCGGCGCGTCCGGCGGATGACGTTTCGCTGGATCCGACCTTCAACAAGGGAGGTGGCGGATGAATCGTCGCGAAAAGATTCTCGCCGGCTGCATCGGCGGATTGATCGGCGTCTTTGCCCTCGGCTTCGGCGTGCGCAGTTTCATTCTCGCGCCCATCAAGAAGATTGATCGCGATGCCGCCGTGGTGCGCGACAAACTGGACAAGCTCGCGAAGGATCGCCGGGCGTTCTTCGACGCGGAGGATCGGATGAAGAACTGGGCGCTGACGACTTTTGCGGACACGGTCGATCAAGCCAGCGCGAAGTCCGGCGAGATGCTGACGAAGCTGATTCTCAAGAGCGGACTGGCGGAGGACGAGTTCACGCGGTTGCCCGTGGGACCGAGGAAACTGTTGGGCGGCGCGGCGCAGGAGATCGGTTGGAACATTCAGGGCGACGGTAAATTGACGGATGTCATCGACCTCGTGTTCTCGCTGCAAACCTCGCCGTATCTGCATCGCATCGAGGGTTTGTCCGTCAAGCCGGGCGACGCGACTGGGTACGTGCGGGTCAGCTTCCGCTTTCTCACGCTCGTGATCGATTCTGCGCCGGAGGTGAAGCGCAAGGAGCTCATCGCGAAGTACACGCTCGAGAGCCCGGAGCGTCACATTTATGACGGCATTGTGTCGCGCGATTTGCTTCGGCCGTAC
>JABWAM010000100.1 GCA_013360985.1 Verrucomicrobiia bacterium
ATGCCATCCAAGCCCATTTTCTGCAGGGGCGTGGCCCCTTTCAGATACGAGCCGACATCGCTGGTGAGATAGGAGCAGATGTCGGGGGAGAAGCCGCGGGCGTTCGCCAGCGGGATCAGATCGGACGCCGTGCGGGCGGCGCCGAGCATGGCCCCATGGTTCTCCGGGAAATAGACGTTGAATCCCAGCGAGCGGAGCAATTCGGCCGGGCCGACGCTCGTGCACCAGGCGGTCTTCTTCCCTTCCTGCGGGCCGCGGGCGATCTGGGCAAAGTAGTCTCCCATCACGGTCCGCAGTTGCTTATTGGCTGCGAAGTCCTTTCGTTCCGGGGCGGACGACATCGTAATCTCCTTTCGCTTTTCAAGGCGTGGCAGGGGCGAAACGGTCGCCATGCTCTTCTGCCAGCCGGTTCAGTTTCGAACGCACTTGAGCCTCACCCAGGTCGCGGGCCATCCGCATCAGCCCGCCGCGGAAATCCGGGAATCCCAGCCCCAGCACCGTGGCCACGTCGATGTCGTCCGGCAAGTCGACAATCTCTTCGGCCAGGACATAGGTGGCCTCGCAGATCATCCGCATCACGAGCCGCTCCTCGATTTCCTCGGAGCGGAAATCGCGGGCCGCGGCGCCGCGCTCGGCGCGGACGGCGGCGATGATCGCATTGGCCGCGGGACTGTCCAGAGGTGTGCGGTCGCCGGGACGGTAGGAGTAAACGCCTTCGCCGGTCTTCTGGCCCAAATGGCCCGCGGCGACGAGGCGATGGGCGATATGTGAGAACGGTCCGATCCGCGGCATCGCGCGCTGCAGGACCCCGTGTCCATTCACCACGACATCCAATCCCGTCATATCGCTCAGAGCTACCGGGCCCATGGGAAAGCCGAACCGGACCATCGCGCTGTCGATCGCGCGCGGCGACGCCCCTTCCTCCAGCAACCAGAACACCTCTTCCATGTAAGGCATGAAGAGCCGGTTGACCACGAATCCTTCGCGATTTCGCACCACGACGGGGGTCTTTCGCAGGCGTTTCAAGAGGCCCAACGAGGCAGCCAGGACCTCGGGCGAGAGCCGGTCGTGGCGGATTACTTCCACCAGCGGCATATGGTGGGCCGGGTTGAAGAAGTGCAGCCCAAGGAACCGCTCCGGCCGCTGCATGCCGGCCGCTAATTCGGTGAGCGACAGGGTCGAGGTATTCGTGGCGAGGACGGTCTGGGCCGAGCAGATGGCCTCCAGCCGCTCGACCACCGGCCGCTTGACGTTCAAGTCCTCGTAGACCGCCTCGATCACCAGGTCGACGGGACGGGCGTCTTCCAGCTTCTCGGACCATGAGATCCGTCCCAGGATCTCGCGGGTGCGGTCGGAGGCCGGCGTATTTTGGGCGACCCGCTTCCGGAGCGAGTCCTCGATTCGCCGCATAGCGCGCTGGCGCGCGTCGCGCCGACGACGATCCTCGAAGACGCGACGGTTCCCCGGAGCCGCCTCGCGGAGATGGTCGCGTTCATTCAGGAAACGGCGCGCAAGCATCAGGTGAAGGTGGGGACTTTTGGCCATATGGGCGACGGCAACCTGCATCCCACGTTTTTGACGGACGAACGCGACGCGGAAGAGATCGCGCGCGTGGAGAAGGCGTTCACCGAAATCTTCGAGAAGGCGGTGGCCCTCGGCGGCACGATCACGGGCGAGCATGGCGTGGGGCTCGCCAAACGGCGTTTCCTCCCGATGGTGGTTAGCCCCGTCGGCATGGAGATCCATCGTCGCCTCAAGCGAGCCTTCGATCCCAAGGGCATCTTGAATCCCGGCAAGATGTTCCCCCTTTCCGCTCATGAGTGAGACCCTGCCCTCCATCGGATTCATCGGCGCGGGCGTCATGGGGCGTTCGATGATCGCGCACCTCCTCAAAGCGGGTCATCCCATGCGGATTCACACGCGCACCCGCTCCAAGGCCGAGCCGTTGCTTGCCGCGGGCGCGGTCTGGGCGGAGACGCCCGCCGACGTGGCGAAAGGAATGGACGTGGTGATCACGATCGTCGGCCTGCCTTCGGACGTTCGCGCGGTATGGCTCGGCCCCGTCGGGGCATTGCGCGCGATGAAGGCGGGGGCGATCGGAATCGACATGACGACCAGTTCGCCCGCGCTCGCGGGAGAGATGCATGAGGCCGCGAGAGCGCAAGGCGTGGCCATGCTCGACGCGCCCGTGACGGGCGGCGACGTGGGCGCGCGCGAAGCGCGTCTCTCGATCTTGGTCGGCGGGCCGCATGAGGCGTTCGAGAAGGCGAAGCCGATCTTCGCGCGCCTCGGGACGAACGTCCTCCACTTTGGCGGCCCCGGCGCCGGTCAGCGCTGCAAGCTCTGCAACCAGATCGTGATCGCGGGGAACATGATCGGAATGGTCGAAGGCCTCTATTACGCGAAACAAGCGGGACTCGATCCCGCGAGGGTGCTCGAGGGGATCGCCAAAGGCGCGGCCGGCTCATGGTCGCTCTCGAATCTCGGTCCGCGCATCCTCAAGGGGGACTTGGAGCCCGGCTTCCTGATCGAGCATTTCCTGAAGGATATGGAGTTGGCGCTCGAAGAATGCCGCCGGCTCGGCCTCCGCCTCCGAGGGCTCGATCTTGCGCACCGCCTCTATCGCGCGTTGCGCGAGCACGGCCATGAGCGCAAGGGGACGCAGGCGTTGATACTGGCGCTCGAGAAAAACCTCGCGCCGCATTCCTCCTGATTTATGGCCGTCATCCATCGTTTCTTCGTGGAGAAAGCGCGCTTGGCCGAAGGCGTGCTCGATGGCGACGAGTGGCGCCACTGCCGCACCGTTCTGCGCGCCGGCGTGGGCGCAGAAATCGCGATCTTCGACGGCGAAGGGACGGAATGCCGGGCCGAGATCCGGACGGCCGACGAAAAGATGGCGCGTTTCGCAGTGCTTCATCAGTCGCAGACTCCGCCTCCGCCGAACCACGTGACGCTCGCGCAAGCGTTGCCGAGGAACCGCGTGATGGATTTTATTGTTCAAAAGGCGACGGAGCTTGGCGTGCGGGAGATCTACCCGGTGATCTCGGAGCGTTCCGTGGTGCGCCTCGAGACGGGAGAAGCGGAGATGCGCGCCGCGCGTTGGCGCGAACTGGCCATCGAAGCGGCGAAGCAGTGCGGCTTGAACTGGCTTCCGCAGATCCATCCCGCGTGCGCGGTGCGCGAGGCCGCCGCTCAAGGGACGCGGCATGATCTCGCCTTGTTCGGGTCGTTGCAGCCCGATGCCCAGCCGCTTTGGCGGCACTTCCCCAAGGAGGCGTCCGCGCGCTTCCGCGCGATGTTGATGATCGGGCCCGAGGGAGATTTTACGCCCGCAGAAATGGGCGCGATTCGCGGGGCGGGCTTCCTTCCGCTGAGCCTCGGACCGCTCGTGCTGCGATGCGACACCGCGGCGGTCTACGCCCTGAGCACCCTGAGTTACGAGATGGGTCGTCTCGGGACGAAGTAGGCGAGGCTACCAGCCTTCGACGAGTTGCGAGACGATTTGGCGGCCGGCCTTGGCGGCGGCAATGGGAACCCCCTGGCGCTTGTCGCTCTGAAAGTCGCTGCCGATGAAGAATCCCGCGGAACCCGCGGCGCTGCCTTCGAGATAAGGCTTGGTTTCCCCGCGGCGAGTCAAGGTGTAGGCGACGCCCAGCGTGAGCGAGCTTTCGATGGGGGTAATCTCGTTGGAGCGCGAATAACGCACCGGCGTGGAGGTGAACTCGGTGATCTTCCCGCGCAATACGACGTCGGCGCGCGCCTCGTCGGTCACGGTAAGCGTGCCGTCGGCTTGAAACTGTTGGATGATGGTCGTCGTGACGAGGTTCTCCAGGCCCGGTTCGTCCACCAAGCTCTTGAAGTTTTCGATAAAAATAGTTTTGAAACCCGGGTCGCGGACCGTGCCGAGTTTGTAGGAGGCGCAACCGCTGAGGAGCAGGAGGGCCGCGAGGAGGCTGGAAATGCGCGCGATCATAAATTGGCGTTGGTGGTTGTGACGGCGGGGGCGGTTGGCGGGCCCAGGTTGCCTTGACGGATTTCGTCGGCCCGCCGCGCCGCGCGGCGGGCGAGCTCGGAGCCCGGATATTTTTGGACGACGCTGTTGTAGTAGATGAGCGCGGCGTCCGTTTTGTGTTGGCGATCGTAAAACTCGGCGACGCGCATGAGGCCGCGGCCCTGTTCGTCCTGGAGTTTGAGGATATTTTCCCGCGCCTGCTCCACTTTCTCGCTCTTCGGGTATTTGGTGATATAATCCTCGAACGCGGTGATCGCCTTGTTGGTGGCTGTCTGGTCGTAGTCCGCCTGCCGCGAAGCCAGCATCCATGCGTAGCCGATCTGGAACTGCGCGTCGTCCGCGAGATCGCTCTTCGGATATTTGCGGATCACGTCCTGATACGCCTTCACCGCCTCCTCCCATTTATGCTGGTTTTCGCGGGCGAAGCCGATCTTGAGCTGCGACATCGCCGCGTGAGGGCTATACGGCCCGTTCTTGATGACCTGCTCGAACATCTCGACCGTCTTCTCCATGGAGGGGAGGGTGGGAATTTTCCACAGCTTTTGGCGTTCGCCGGCGAGAAAGAGGCAGGCGATGTCGTACTGGTATTTCAGGATCTCGGTGAAATGTTCGGTATCGGGATATTTGTCGAGGCAGTTCTGGAACTCGCGAAAGGAACGCTGAAACTCGTAAAGCTTGAAGAGCATGGTCGCATAGCGATACTGCGCTTCGGGCGCCGCAGGGGAGAGAGGCCAGGTCTTGACCAGCGCGCGGTAACTTCCTGCGGCCTCTTCGATCTTGCCCTCTTTCTCGTAGGCTTCTCCCTTCGCGATCTGCTCCTTCGACGTGTCGGCGACAGCGTCTTTCCCTTCGACTTCCCATCCCTGGCCCGGACGATAGATGAACGGCGCGGGGAGGAGAGAGGCGAATAAAAGCAGGATGGCCCCCGCCATCGTCGCTCCAAGCCATTTTCTGGACGCCAACATGCCGCGTTGACGATATTCCGCGGCAATTCCTAAAGTCAAGTAATGGAGCGCCTTCTGTGCGTGAAGATCGCCTCGCGGGGAGACTTGTTGCTTGCCGGGCCGGCGTTTCGCTGGTTGCGCGGCTCGCGTCCGGGCGCGCATCTCGCGTTGGCGGTCGGGCGATCCTGTCTGGAGGTCGCGCGACATCTGCCTTGGTTCGACGAAGTGGTCGCGGTGGATGACGCCGCGCTCCTCGCGGGATCTTGGGCGCAGAAGGGTCGCGCGGCGCGCGCGCTCCGACGGCTCATGCGAGAGGGAGCTTCGGGCGCCGGCGCGCCGTTCGACGCCGTTTTCCTTTTTCATCGCGACTGGCGATTCGCGCTCCTGGCGCGCCTGGCGCGGATTTCCGAGCGCCGGGGGTTCGCCGCGGGCGGATCGCGAAAGTTTCTGACGCATGCAGCCGAAGTAGAGGCGCGGGAGCATCATGTCCTTCAATATCTGCGGATGGCGGGCGCGGGATCCGCCGCAGACGACCGCATGATGGGCGGCTGGCGGTTTCTCGATGGGGAACAGGCTCGGGCGGAGACGCGGGCCGCCGCGAGCGGTTTTCTCTGCGAAAAGCGAAGCGTGGCGCTCGCCTTCGGCGGCGGGCGCAACGTGAAGACCCGCACGGAGTTGAAAAGCTGGCCGATGGAGGGATGGCGCGATTTGTCGCGCGCGCTTGTCGCGCGCGGATTTCAAACGGTCTGGATGGGGGACGCCGAGGACGCCGCGCTCCTGCGCGGGGATGAGCCTGGCGTCCATCTCGCGGGCAAGCTTGACCTCGCCGAGTCGGCGGTCGTCGCGTCGCAGGCGGCGCTCGTCGTTTCCAACGACAGCTTTTTGCTTCATCTCGCGGAGGCGCTTGGAGTGCCTGCGGTAGGGATCTTCGGCCCGACCGATCCCGCGCATTATTGTCCGCGGTCGAGCCGTTCCCGAACTCTTTGGGCGGGCGAGGGGTTATCCTGCAGCCCCTGTCATCGCGACGGTTGGTTTCCCGTGTGCGCTCATGAGCATCGTTGCCTGCGCGACCTGTCGGCGGACGCCGTCCTTCGCGCGTGCATGGAGGTTTTGGCGTGAAGCGCGCGCTCTTCGGCGCGGCGAACTATTGGACGTCGCCCTTCCAAGTGGGAAGCCACGCCTGGGCGCGTCTGTTCGCCGCGAACGGCTGGAAGGTGTTTCATGCTTCCGACCCGTTGACGCCGTGGCATTTCTTCGCGCGCGGCGCGCGCGCGGCGGCGGCCGCGCGGTTCACGTCATGGCGGCGGCCGATCCAAGAGGGCGAGGTCCGTTCCTGGACCCCTCTGGCCTGGGCGGCGCCGCATCCCGCGCCCCTCATGCGTTCCGCCTGGATGCTGCGAAACTGGCATCGTCTCGCATTCCCTTCGCCGGTCGGGCGCGCTGCCTCCGCCGGCTTCGGCGCGCCTGATCTCCTCTGGCTGGACAGCGTGCGCCACGCCGCCTGGGGTCAATGTCTCCAGCCGAGGCGAACGATCCTTCGCGTCGCGGACTGGAGCGCGGGATTCGGCGCGGCGACTGCCGCTGCGCTCGATCTCGAGCGGCGCCTGGTGGCGGAAGCCGACCTCGTGATCGCGACTGCGGCGACGCTCGCCGAACGCCTGAGCGCCTGGCGCGAAGGACGCCCGCTCGCGGTGATCCGCAACGGAGTGGACCTTGCGTTTTGGCAAGAAGCCGTCGCGCCTCCGGACGAATACCGCGCGATTCCCGAGCCTCGAATCGTTTATGTGGGGGCGATCGACGAGTGGTTCGACGCCGAACTCATCGGGCGACTCGCCGCCGCGTTGCCAGCCTTTTCGTTCGTCATGATCGGTCCGGTGCGCAAAGCCGCGCCGTCGTCGCGTCCCAATCTCCACTGGCTCGGCGCGCGGCCTCGCGCGCACGCGCGACGTTACGTGCGCCACGCGCAAGTCGGCATCATCCCATTCGCGCGAAACGAGCTCGTGGACCACGTCTGCCCCCTCAAGCTCTACGAATACATGGCCGCCGGCCTGCCCGTCGTCGCGACGCGCTGGACGGAGCTTGAAGCGATGGCGTCGCCCGCGCGTTTGGCCTCGCGCGACGACGAATGGATCTCCGCGCTTCGTGACGCCTGCCGGGCAGATGACCGCGCGCGCGAACGCGCGTACGCGGAGGCCAACTCTTGGCCTGCGCGCTGGGCGGCGCTGCAGTCGGCCGCCGAATGGATGCGAGCCTCCGCGTCTTTCGCAACTTCCCAGTGGTGAAAAACGCGTTCCGTCCTCCTGCCTCTTGGATGAGGCGGGAGGCGAGGCGCGGATCAAGCCTGCTTTGCCTTATTCGCCCGATACTCCGCCCAGCGGCGCTTCAGGCTCGCGCGGATGCGCGCGCGGCCTTCGGGGCTCAGGTGACGCTTCTTGCGGGGGGTCGCTTGGGCCTTTCCCTCCTTCGCGCCGTGCTTCGCGCGCCAGGCGGCCCAGCGAGCCTTCTGGGCGCGGGAGATGGAGGCGCGCGCTTTCGCGCTCATCGCGCGACGACGGCGGCCCGCCGGCGTCTTGAGTCCGCTCACGCGGACGCCGAGGCTCCCAAGGATCCGGGAAACGTCGGCGAGTTTGGCGCGGATGTCTTCCGCTTCTTTCTGATGGCGAGCGGCCAAAGATTCCGATGTATGAAGTTGTGATTGAAGTTTACGAAGAAGGTGAATTAAGTTCATGTCTTCATAGACTTACATCAAATTTCTTACCTTGCAAGCATGGTTTTTATGGGTAACAACCTCATCTTACGACATTGAGAAAGAGCGTTCTTATCCGGAACTATGCGTTGCGTCTCGTCTGAACCCCTCATCTTGCCCTGCGAGAGGAGGGAAGCCGCGCTTGGGCGATCTCTTTCCTGAATGGTGAGCCCGGATTGGAATCCTATCGGACGGCGATCTTCACCGCGCAACCCTCTGGGCGCGGACCATTTTGGCCAGATCTCTCGTTGCCTCGGCGCCTTGGCTTCGGCCAAAACGGCCTCTCGCAGGCGGCAGTTTCGTTTTCAAACACGCGCTCAGAGAAGCGTGGAGCCAACCGAATCGTTGCGGCGGATGATCGCTTGGAGAGGAAGATCCTCCGATGTAAGTGGCGAATGGAGGCGCGATCAATCAACGCCACAGAGTTTTCAACGGCGCGGCGGGAATTGCTGTTGATCGCGGCGCAATGACGCAATCCATCTTTCAAGATGCGCGAAGGCCCCCAAATCCCCGCGTCAGGCGTGGAGGGGTCCATCCTCGGGCGGGGAACATGCGACGCCCTCGCAACATTTTGGACTCCAGCCGCTGCGGCGGCGCCCTCCTTCGCTTCGCGACCGAGCGGATTTTCTTCAAGCGCGAACCGCGGAAGGGAGGGCGAGGCCGCCGGCCGAGCCGTCGCATCCTTCTGGTGAAGAGTCCGGA
>JABWAM010000101.1 GCA_013360985.1 Verrucomicrobiia bacterium
AAGCGAGGGAGGGCGCCGCCGGCGGCGGCGCCGCGGCCGCGGCTTGAGTCCAAAATGTGGCGAGGGCGTCGCATGTTCCTCGACCGAGGATGGACTCCCTCCACGCCTGACGCGGGGATTTGGAGGGGCGTCAGGCGCTTGCTTTCCCCGTTTTTCGGTGCTTGGGTGAATCGGTCATGACGCCGAGCGCGGGAGTGATCGCGAAAATTCTGGAGAAGGTGGGCAAGAAGACCACGGTCGCGCCTGCGTCGGCGCCGAAAGCCGTTCCCGTCGTCAAACGCCCTCCCGTGGTGGCCCTCGCGAAACCGCGCGCGGTGCGGCCCGTTGCGTCGAGCGGGGGCGGCTTGGTGTTCGACAACCTCTACGACGCGGCGCTCCTGACCGATCTGACGGGACGGATCATGGACGCGAATCCGCGCGCGCTCGATTTTTTGCGTCAGACGCGGGAGGAGATGCTGAGGCTCTCGGTGTTGCAGGTGATCTCGGGCGCCGACGAGAGTCTTCTCGGCACGATCCAGACGAACCTGGAGGATCATCGCTTCACCGTGGTCGAGGCGTTCTGCGCGCGGAAGGACGGCTCGATGTTTCCCGCGGAAGTGGTGGCGAACCGCCTCGGGGAAGGGGCGGCGGCGCGGCTCTGCTTCTTTATCCGCGACATTTCGGAGCGGAAGGAGATGGAGCTGCAGATGAAGGAACAGCTCAACTTCATCGAGACGATCCTCAACACCGTGCCTTCGCCGATCTTTTACAAGAATCTCGAGGGCGTCTATCTCGGATGCAACCGCGCGTACGAAGAGTGTCTCGGGCGCGAGAACGATCAAATCGTCGGCAAGACGGGCCACGACCTCTATCCCCGTTATCTCGCCGACCGCTTCCAGGCGATGGATCACGCGCTGCTCCAAGCGGGAGGGGAACAGGTCTACGAGGCGCGCGTGCCGGTCGCCGACGGAGAGGAGCGCGACATGATGATCCGCAAGACGACCTATCGCGACGCGCTCGGGCGCACGGTGGGGATCGTCGGCGTGCTCCTCGACATCACGCTGCGCAAGCGGGCCGAGAAGGCCGAACGCGAACAGTTCGAGCGCGATTTTGAGATGGCGCGCGACATCCAGCGGGTGCTTCTCCCCTCGGAATTCCCGACCGTTCCGAGCGCCGACATCGGCGCGATCAGTGTTCCCGCGCGGAAGGTCGGCGGGGATTACTACGACGTGGTCCCCGTGGAGGACGACCTCCGGGGCTTCGCGATCGCGGATGTGTCGGGCAAAGGGGTAGGCGCGGCCCTGCTCATGGCGATGTGTCGCACAGCGCTGCGGCATGTGGCCGTGGCGAATCCCTCGCCGCGGCAAGTGCTCCATCGCGTCAACGCGATCCTCCGGCCCGACATGCACGACGATCTTTTCATCGCGATGATCTACGGGGTGTTCAACGCGCGCACGCGCGTCTTTCGGTTCTGTCGCGCGGGGCATGAGCCGCTGTTGATTTGGCGGGCGGGCGCGCCGAAGCCGGAACGCCACCTACCGAAGGGCATGGCGATCGGTTTCGCCGACGGGAAAGAGTTCGAAGACGCCCTCGTCGAAGAGGAGGTGCGTCTGGAGAAAGGGGATCTGGCGATCTTTTATACGGACGGCATCACCCAAGCGGCGAATACCGAGGGTGAGGAGTTCGGTTGCTCGCGTTTCGAGGAGATCGTCCGAAAGACCTCGCTCCTTCCCGCCCGCCAGATGGCGCGCGAGATCGATAAGCGCGTGGGCGCGTTCATCGGCGCAACGCCGCAAAGCGACGATCGCACCCTGATGCTCTTGCGCGTGACGGAGTAGCGATCCCCGGGAGGAACCGCTTGCGGGGAAGGGATCTCGCGGAGGCTCGTGCGCGCGCGAACGGAGAGGGCGCCGGCGGGATGTCAGCGCGCGGCGCATCCCTTGGATCCCGCGCGAGACCCCCTCACTCCGCGAGCGAACCTTCGCCGATGCGGCGGAGAAAGGCGCGGAGTTCGGCGAGGGTCGGAGACTTTGCTGTGCGAACATAGAAACCGGAGACGGCGACGCCGCACTGAAGGCATTCCTCGGGCGTCGCCCCGAGGATCGCGGCGAGGCTGAAGCCCGCGTTGAAGTGATCGCCTGCGCCGGTGGAGATCTTCGGTTTCCTGGCGAAGGGTCCTTCCACGATCGGGACGGCGGAAGACGTGGCGACCGTCGCGAACGCCACGGCGTGAACGACGACCCGCGCGATGCCGAGTCTCTCGCGGAGGGCGACCGCCGCCGCGCGGCACCACGCGCGGTCGTCGCCGGAGGAGGTCAACCCGAGCGCGTGGAGGAGTTCGGCGGCTTCCTTCTGGTTGATGCCGAGGCTGACTTCGAAGGACCGGGAAAATCCGCCGAGGAGTTCAAGGGCGCGGCGGAGGTCGGCGACGGCGCAGAATTGCGGATCGGCGAGATCCAGGAAGAGGTGGCGGGAGCGCCCGTTCTCTCGGCGGGGAAGGCGCGGGCAGACTTCGGCCTGGAGACGCTCCCAGATCGCGGTCATGTGAGGGAGCGCCGCCCAGTTGTTGAGCGCGACGAGATCGGCTTCGGCGAAAAGGTCGCGCAAACCGTCCGCGCCTCCGAACGCCTTTGAGAGCGAATCCCAGGTCACGCCCGCGGAGGCCTCCTGGCAGGAGAGCATGATCTTGCCGTCATCGAACTCGACGGCGTCGGTGGCGCTGACTTCGCCGAGCGTCACGACCCGGCAGGCGGCGGGCATCGCGTGAAAGACGGGATGCGCCTGCGGCGCGCCGAGGTTTCCCGCGCACGTCAGCGGAAGCCCGAGCGCGCCGAGGGCGGACGCCATGATCGGCCCGTTGCCGCCGAGTTTCACCTGGCTCACCGACATCTCGAACTTGGTGCTCTTTCCACCGGCGGCCTGCACCCGTTTCCCCCACTCGGCGATCGTCGGGATGAAGGTGACCGTGCCGTCGGAAGAGCGCCGGTCGACCACCCGGAGGATGCGGTCCACGAACCCATCGAGGCCGACGACCGCGCGTTGAGAAGCGAGGCGCGCTTCCGCTCCGTCCAGGCGGGCAAGGGCGGCCAGGGCGATGGGAGAAGAGGCGCGCACGGGAAAGGGGAGATATGCTGCCCGCCTCCGCCGCCAACTTCAAGTTCGACGCGCGCTTGCGCGACGGGAACGGATGGCGGGGCAGGCTGCGTGTTCTACGGCGCAACGCGGGTTCGCAAGGACGTCGATTTCCTGTTGCTGGCCGACGCCGGCAGCGATGAACGCTTGCGCTCCGCCCTGGACATCCTTGGGGCGCGTCACACCGCCGTGCCGCCGTTATCTCCGTGAGTTTTGCGAGGTTTTTACAGATGGAACCATGGGAGCGCCGTAACCGAGTCGGTGAGCGCGAGCGGCGTTTTGCAACGGCAAATCAGATAGCCGTGACGGGCGCGTCGCGGGTGTTCCGAAAGAAACGTCAGCAAGTGGCGCGCGTCCGATGGCCTCGGGTTCTCCGTCCATTTCACCTCAACCGGCGACCAGCGCCCCTCGCGCTCGACAATGAAATCCACCTCGGCCCCGGCCTTCGTGCGCAGGTAGTAGAGTTTGCCCGCGCCGAGATACTTGAGCCGTTTCCACAGTTCCGCTCCCACCCATTGCTCGAACAAGGGGCCGGGGTTTGCCAACACCGCGGCCCGCTGCAACGACAACTCCACGGCGGCGTTGCGCACGCCGACGTCAAAAAAGCAAAACCGCTCCGTGGACAGCAGGCTTTTGCGCGGGCTGCCGGAAAATGCCGTCACCCGGAAACCCAGGAACATGTCTTCGAGCAGTTGGTAGTAGCTCTTGACCGTGGGGAGCGTGACGCCGGCGTCTTTTGAAATTTTGGCGTAATTGAGCATCTGACCGGATTCGGCGGCGGCCAGCTGCAGGAATCGGGCGAACACGGCCCAATCCTTCACCAAGGCCTCCCGTCGCAGTTCTTCCTCCAAATAGACCAGCGTGTAGGCGCGCAGCACGTTCGCCCGTTGCGCCGCCGGAGCAATCGCCACCACGGGCAATTCTCCGAACGTCAATCGCTCGACAAGTTCCGCTTCGGGAAACCAAGGCGCGGAAACTCGGCCGGTCACGTCCAGCGACAGCGGTGATTCCGCCTTCCGCCGCCGCTCTTTCGTCTCCGCCCACGGACGTTCGGCGACCACGAGCGGGTAGAGATGGTGCAGAAGGCAGCGGCCCGGCAAGAGGTTCGCACCGGTCACCCGGAGCTTGCGGGCCGAACTCCCGCAGAGCACGAACCGCCACCGCCGCTTGTCGGAGTCGTATAAATGCTGCACCGCGTCGAAGATGGCCGGCACGTTCTGCGCCTCGTCCACCACGACCGTCAGCGGACGTCTCGATTTCGGGAGGGCCCGGCATCGTTGGACGAACTGATCGGGGTTGCGCAGATGATCGGATCGCTCGGCGGGTCGGGAAAAATCCAGCCATACCGCCGCGTCGGGCAGGAGCCTTTTCAGGAGCGTGGACTTCCCGGTCTGCCGCGCCCCAAAGACAATGTGAACGTACGGCGCGGCAAACTTCTTCCTCCACCGCGGCTCTACAAGGCGACCAAACATATCGAGCACTTTATAATCGTTCGACGATTATAAAGTCAACCATCGAATCCTTCCCCAAATCCCTACGGAGGGCATCGGGAAACCCATCCTCGCCCGAGAAATGCGTGACGCCTTCACCGCGTTGGTGTTTAAGAGCGTGTCCGGAATGAAGATGGCGCGCGTTGCGAATCCCACGGTTTGGGGCCAGGCGGCGGATTCGTTCTGCCGCGCGCAAGACGCCGGCGATCGCGCTTGAAGTCTCGCGGGCAAGGCGTACATCCTTCGCGCCGACGGGAGCCGCGCCGGCGACGTCCCGGTTCCCGAAAATCCGAATCATGAAGACGGCGAAAATCCTCGCGCACTACATTTCCGGCACGCACTGGGACCGCGAGTGGTATCGCCCGTTTCAGGAGTATCGGTTTCTCCTCGTCAAACTTCTCGACGGGTTGCTCGACCTGATGGAGAAGACGCCGGAGTTTCGCCACTTTCAACTCGATGGGCAGACCTGCATGCTCGGGGACTACCTCGAGATCCGTCCTGAGAATCGCAGCCGCCTCGAAAAACTCATCCGCGCGGGGCGCCTCCTCGTCGGGCCGTGGTTCACCATGCCGGATCCCTTCTGCGTGGGAGACGAAGCCCTCGCGCGCAACCTGCTGCTTGGGCGAAGGATCGCGCGCGAGTGGGGGGTGAAACCGATGCCGGTCGGTTTCCTTTGCGACATGTTCGGGCATCCCTCCCAGATGCCGCAGATCTTCGCCGGCTTCGGCTATCGCGATTGCCTTCTCGGCCGCGGGACGAACGAGCACACCACCCCGCCGTTTTTCGAGTGGGAAGCGCCGGACGGGACGCGCGCCTTCACCTTCAAGCTGCAGGACGCGCAGGGCTACGGGGCCTTTGCCCGACCGCGTTCCGTGCTGGAGGAGGAGTTGCGGGATTCCGCGCCGACGGAATTTCGCGAAGAACTGGCGGCGGCGGGCGACGATCCCGCCCGCGCGCGGGCGATCCGCGAGAAATGGTTTCAGAAATTCCTGAAGGAATACGTCGGCCACGAGATTCAGCGCGCGAACGCGCCGGTCCTTTGCCTGATGGACTCCATGGATCATATCCCGCCGGCAACGGAGGTGGCGCGCTACCTGCGCCTCATCCGCGAGGCCTGTCCGGAGGTGGCGCCGAAGCATTCGACGTTGCCTGCCTTTTTCCAGGACGCGCGGCGAAAGGCGAAGGGAATCCCGATCCGCCGCGGGGAGTTGCGCGAGCCGAGCTGCGGGAAGAGCGAATACTTGTGGCTCATCCCGAATTGTGTCTCCGCGCGGGTGCGTCTCAAACAGATGAACGACGCCTGCCAGGCGCTCTTGGAGAAATGGGCGGATCCATTCACGGCGCTCGCCAACATCGAGGGAGCAGCGATCCCTGCAAATCATCTGCGCGTGGCGTGGACGCACCTCCTGACAAATCACGCGCACGATTCGATCTGCGGCTGTTCGATCGACCAAGTGCATCGCGACATGGTCTTCCGCTTCGATCAAGCGCGCGTCCTCGGCGAACAACTCCGCACGCAAGCGCTCGGGGCGCTCACTGCCGCCTCCGCGGACCTCGCGAAAGGCAAGGAAGCGTTCACGCTTGCCGTGGCCAATCCGCTCCCGCGCCCGCGCGAGGAGGTCGTTGTCTTCGAAGTGGATCTCCCGCCGGATTGGCCGACGGATTTCGCCGAAGGTTTTCATGGAGAGCGCTGGAAGACGTTCCTTCTCGAAGACGCCGAGGGCAACAACGTGCCGTATCAGCGTTTGCGGTTTGTCCCAAGGATGGCGGAACGCTCGCGCTATGCGCGCTTCTGGCATATTCATGGAGGCGCCTTCGCGCGCTACACCGTGGCCGCGCGGCTGAAATTGCCCGCGCTCGGCTACGCATCCTTCCGCGTGCGGCCCTCGCCAAAGCCGGTCCGGGCCGTGGGAACGCTCCGGACGGGACCGACTTCGGCCGAGAACGAACACCTCGCTATCGCCCTGGAAGCGAACGGCACGCTCACGCTCACCGACAAGGCGAGCGGGGAGACGTGGAAAGATCTGTTGCTGTTGGAGGACCGGAGCGAAGCGGGCGACGGCTGGTTCCACTCGTCGAGCCTCAACGACGAACAGGTCCTTTCCTCCGCTGGACCGGCGCGCGTCTCGGCGATCCACGAAGGCCCCGAGTTAACGGCCTTCCGCGTCGAGGCGACCCTGTCTCTCCCGAAGCGTCATGGCGCGGAGGAGCGCGCGCCGCTGGTCGTCTCGCACACGGTGACGCTGCGGCGCGGGCGCCGGGTCGTGGAGGTGGAGACCCTGGTGAACAATACGATCGAAGACCATCGCCTCCGCGTCCTGTTTCCGACGGACGCGGCGGCGGCGAAGACGTGGTTCGCGCAGGAACCTTTCGATTTTGTCGAGCGGAAGATCGCGCTCGATGCTTCGACGGCCAACTGGCAGGAGGCGGAGGTTTCCGAGAAACCGTTTCTCCACGCGCAAGCGGTGGGCTGGGGAAAACGCGGGTTGGCGTTCCTCTCCGCGGGCGGACTGCACGAGGGCGGCGTGCGCGACGACACGCGCCGAACCATGCAGGTGACGCTGCTCCGCGCGTTTCGGCAGACGGTTGGCACGAGCGGCGAGCGGGATGGGCTCGAGCAAGGGGAGATCCGCCTTCGTTACGCCCTCATGCCGTACTCGGGCGAACTCCCGCGCGCGGCGATCTGCGACGAGATCGCCCGCCTCCAAAGCGGCGTTTATACCCGCCAAACCGGAGCGCGCCCTTCGGGTTTCCCCGCGATGAAGGGGACCGCGCCGGCGACGCGCGGCTTTCTGGAGCTCGCGCGCGGAACGCTCGTCGTCTCGGCGATCAAGCCCGCGGAAGAGGGCGAGGGGCTCGTCATTCGCCTCTGGAATCCGACGGGGACGACGCAGAAAGACGCATTGAAGTTTTGGCGAAAACCCGTAGCGGCGGAGCGGACGCGCCTCGACGAAACGCATGGGGAACGGCTCGCGGTGGACGGGGCGATCGTACGGATCGCGGCCGCGCCGCACCGAATCGTGACGGTGCGCGTCCGTTTCGGGCGGGGAGGGGCGTCATGAAGCTTTTCCTGATGACGGATCTCGAGGGAGTGGCCGGGGTGATCAACGGACCGGACTGGCTCTCTCCCTCGGGCCGCTACTATGAGAACGCGAGGCGCCTTTTGACGCAGGAGGTGAACGCCGCCGTGGAGGCTTTCGCGGAGGGCGGATTCGGGGACATCCTCGTGTGCGACGGCCACGGGGCGGGCGCGGTGGATCTCGAGCGGCTCGATCCGCGCGCGCGGATGATCCGCGGGTGGCCGAAGGAGATCTATCCTTTCGGTCTGGACCGCTCGTTCGACGCGTGCGCGTTCGTCGGGCAGCACGCGAAGGCGGGCACGCCCAATTCCCACCTGACGCACACGGGCTGGTGGGACGTGAAGGACTCCCGGGTGAACGGCGTGTCGCTGGGCGAGTACGGGGAATTGGCGCTGTGCGCCGGAGAACTCGAAGTGCCCGTGATCTTCGCCGCGGGAGAGAAGGCGTTGTGCGCCGAGGCCGCCGCATTGACGCCGTGGGTGGTGACCGCCGCCGTGCTCGAGGGGACCATCGGGGGAAGCGGAGACGAACTGAGCGGCGAGCAGTACGAACGTTTTCACGAGGGGGCGATCCACCTCGCGCCCGCCCGGGCGTGCGACGTCGTGCGCGCGGCGGCGCGCGCGG
>JABWAM010000102.1 GCA_013360985.1 Verrucomicrobiia bacterium
GGCGTCGCAGCAGCGGCTTCACCACAAAATGTTGGAGAAGCGTCACGCATTTCTCGATCGAGGATGGGTTTCCCTATGCCTTACGCGGGGATTTGGGCCCCGCGTCAAGGTTGGACGAATCGCGCGCCGTTGCGTAAAGTCCGCGCCGATGAAATTCCTCCGCCTCGCCCCGTCGCTCCTCCTCGGCGTCCTCCTCTCCTCGTGCAATACCCTCTCTTCGACCTCCGACATCTCGGCGGGGGAACGGACGCCGCCGCCGCCAAACGAATTCCGCGGGGCGTGGGTGTATGATCCGCGCCGCTTTGAGCCGGAGGAGGTCGTGCGCGACCTCAAGCAAGCAGGCTTCAACGCCGTCTTCGTTCGCCTCAGTTCCGCCGGGTCGGCCTACTACCCCAGCGCCGTCCTCCCGCGCGCGCCGGGCGTGCGCCGCGACTACGCCGCCGAGTACGCCGCCGCCGGACGCCGCCACGGCGTCCAGATCCATGCGTGGCACGTCTGTTTCATGATGCATTACGCGCCGAGGGCGGCTGTGGAGAAGGCGATCAAGACCGGCATGGTCATGCGCGACGCGAAGGGACGCGCCCTCCGCCCCACCTACAACGTCCCGGTGCGCTCCCCCGCCGTCGCCGCAAACCGCAATCTGGAGAAACGCGCGATGGTCGAGCTGGTCACGCGCTATCCGCTCGATGGAGTGCAGTTCGACTATATTCGCTACTTCAGCGGAGGAGTGGACTACAGCGCCTCCTCCCGCGCCGCCTTCGAGGCCCATCTCGGCAAGAAGGTAAAAAGCTGGCCGCGCGACGTCACCTCCGGCCCGCTCGCGGACCGCTATCATCGCTGGAAAGCCGATCTCATCACCAAGACCGTCGCCGACACCTCCGCCGCCGTGCGCGCCGCCGCGCCGCGCGCGAAAGTTTCCGCGGCGGTCTGGCACAGCGCCGACGTCGCCTACAAGACCTATGCGCAGGATTGGCCGCGATGGGTTCGCAATGGCGATCTCGATTTCATCGTTCCCATGAACTACACCCCAGACCACGACCTCTTCATGGAATGGATTGAAAACCAAAAAGATGACGTCGGCGGAAGAGTCCCGATCTACGCGGGAATCGGCGCCTACAAGCTCGATCGCACCCGGGATCTGAACCGACAAATCAACATCGTCCGCGCCAAAGGTCTCCCCGGCTACGTCCTCTACAGCTACGACGAAGGCGTCCGCTCCCGCCTCTCCGACGAGATCGCCAACTGATCGCCGCCGCCGCCTCTTTCATGCGCTTCCTCACCAACATCACTGTCGAGCAGGCCATCGCCCATCACCTCGATCATCTCACGCCGGAGAAGCTCGTCTCGAAACGCCCGCTCAAGCTCACCCAGGAACTCCACCTCTATCTTTCCGAACACCTCGTGGCAATTTCCCGGATGAGCGGTCTGCTCGCCGCCCAATTCGCCGACGTCGAACGGCCCGTCGCGGCGGCCTGCCTCAGCCTCCTCGAAGGCAAATCCAAGTTCGTACCCGCGGCCGGCGCGATCGCCGAACGCCTCTTCGAGGTCATGGAGGGAAACCGCGCCCTATCGCCCGGTCTCCTCCTCGTCGCAGTCGTCAAGGAGGAGGAAACAAAGGAACGCTTCCTCGCGATTCTCAAGGTCGAATCGCAGCCTGTCTTCAAGGAAGAGCGCAAAACCAGCGTCGACGGCGAGCCGTTCATCGAGCTCGCGTTGGACCCGGCCGCCCTCCCCGCCCCGGGGCGCAACCTCCAAAAATGCGCCATGATCCGCGGGAAACACAGCGTCGGACGGCCTCAAGTGCTCCTCATTGACCGCCAGGCGCGCGACGCGGGCGTCGCCGATTTTTTTCACGGAAAGTTTCTCGAGGCGAACCTCTGCCGCGACGCCCATCTCCAGACGCGAACGTTCGTTCGCGAGTTCGTGAAATGGGCGAATCGCGCCAAACACGACCATCGCCTCTCCCCCGACGAACTCGACGAGACGGTAGACGCCGCGCGCGACGCCCTCCGCCAAAAGCAGGTCTCCGTGCCCGATCTTGTCCGCGAGCACGTGCCGAAAGGCCCCGCGCAGGGCGATTGCCTCGAGTTCCTTTCGCGGAAACAGGTGGACGCCACGGTCGAAACCGAACGCAAGGCCGCCGAGAAATTCCAGCGCGCGCGCGTGATCAAGCTCGATCTCGGCGCGCAACTCCGCGTCCCTCACGCAGCGACCCTCGCCGAGGGTTTTTACAAAGCCGAAGCCGATCCCGACGATCCGACGCTGACCGTCGTCACCCTCCGCAGCCGAAAATTCCAGGTCTCGTGACCGCTGTCCTCCGCCGGCTCAGGGCCAGATCGCCGGCGTCTGGATGCGCGCCACGCGGCGGCGTTCTGCTTCGAGGATCGCGCGAAGCGCGCGTTCGTCCTCGTCGGGGGTCCCCGACAAGATCGCGTAGTCATACGCGCGCCATCGCGCCATTTCCCCTTCCGCGTTGCGCAGGCGCCGCCGAATTGTTTCCTCCAAGTCGGCGCCGCGCGCGCGCAAGCGTCGCTCAAGCTCCGCAAATGTCGGCGTCGTTAGAAAAACCGTTGCCAGCGCCCGACGCACTGCGGGATCCGGACACGCGCGGATCTGCTCCGCGCCCTGCACATCCACGTCGAGGAGCAGGTCGTGTCCCGCGGCGAGATTTTCCCGGACGAATGCCAGGGGCGTTCCGTAGCGATGACCGTGGACGACGGCGTGCTCGAGGAAGTCGCCTGCGGCGACGCGTTCGTCAAAGGCTGCCTCGCTCAGAAACCAATAAGCCTCCCCGTCCTTTTCCCCCGGACGCGGGAGACGAGTCGTGCAGGAGACGGAATACGCGAACCCGCCTTCCGCGCGCGCGCGTTGGATGAGCGTGCTCTTGCCGGCGCCGGACGGCGCCGAAAGGACAAGCAAAACTCCCTCGCGCGAGATGGCCATGGGAACGTGAGTAGGCGCGAGAAGAAGGCTAAGCGCAAGCGCGACCTTCCGGATCCCGCATCAACAAAAACCCCGCGCCCCTTTCGGAGCGCGGGGTCTGGGAATCAACCGTGGATACGGTGAATTCTCAGGAGTACGGACCCCAGAACGCATCTCCACCGGTCGCGGAGGAGAGGGCGGTCTTGGTCGAGCTGCTCACGTGGATCCCGCCGGCGATCGTGTTGCCGATCGTGAACGCATTGCCCAGCGTGTCGTTGCCGCTGTTGCTCGCCAACTTGCTGCCCGCCTTGAGGTAGGGCGTCAGGTCGGAGAAGGCGACTCCGCTGCTCTGTTGTTTGTTGTTCTCCAACGCATACTGATCGAGCGCGGCGTCGAGCATGCGGCACTCGTTCAGGATGGTGGTCGCCTGCGAGCGCGTGCGGGCCCGAATGAAGCTCGGGACCGCGATCGCCGCGAGCAGACCGATGATGGCCACCACGATCATGATTTCCACGAGCGTGAAGCCCCCGTTGTCACTGCGGAGTTTCTGGATCATTGTTTGACTCCTGTTTCTTTTATGGATGAGTTCGCGTCGGAATCGAGCACACGCCCGCCCGACCATCGCACTATAGAGAGCGCATCCGACGATGCAAGCTTTTTTTGGATTTTCGGCGGCTTGCCGCAAGGGAGCGCCCCCCTCCCCTCCTCTCTGCGAGAGCCGCGTCCGTTCAGCGCGTCGACTCTGACGATATCTCTCGCGAAAAAATCTCGTGCTGGTTTGCGGCCTTCGGCGCGAAGCAATCCCACCTTCCAAGGCATCGGTCTTTCCGGCGGGACTGCGCGAACGCTCTACACCATCGAGGCGACGAGATCGCCCACCTCGCGGGTGCCGTACCCCATCTTGCCCGCGGCGAGGCTTTTGAGCTTTTCGCGGACCGTCTTGATCACGGCCGTCTCGATCGCGGCGGCGGCCTTCGCCTCGCCGAGGTGATCGAGGAGCATCGCGCCGGCGCAGATCGCGGCGAGCGGGTTGATCGCGTTTTTTCCCGTGTACTTCGGCGCGCTGCCGCCGATCGGCTCGAACATGCTCGTGCCGGTCGGATTGATGTTTCCCCCCGCGGCGATCCCCATGCCGCCCTGGATCATCGCGCCAAGGTCGGTGATGATGTCGCCGAACATGTTGTCGGTGACAATCACGTCGAACCACTCGGGGTTTTTCACAAACCACATCGTCGTGGCGTCCACGTGGGCGTAATCGCGTTTGACGTCGGGATAATCGCGTTCCCCGATCTCGTGGAAGACGCGCTCCCACAGATCGAACGCGTAGGTGAGCACGTTCGTCTTGCCGCAAAGGGTCAGCTGCGCCTTTTTCCCCGCCTTCACTTCGTCGGGCGTGAGCCCCTTCCACGGGCGGCCTTCGCGGCGTTTGCGCGCGACCTCGAAGGCGTAGCGCAGACAGCGTTCCACGCCGCGGCGCGTGTTGATGCTCTCCTGCACGGCGATCTCATGGGGCGTGCCTTTGAAGACGAATCCGCCCGATCCGGTGTACAGCCCCTCGTTGTTTTCGCGGATCACCGTGAAGTCCACGTGCTCCGGCGCCTTGTCCTTGAGCGGACAAAAGCGTTCGTCGTAGAGCTTCACGGGACGCAGGTTGATGTATTGCTCCATCTCGAAACGCAGGCGCAGGAGAATTCCTTTTTCGAGAATCCCCGGCTTCACGTCGGGATGCCCGATCGCTCCGAGGAGGATGGCGGGAAATTTCCGAAGATCGGCGACCGCGCTTTCGGGGAGAACTTCGCCGGTCCGAAGATAGCGATCTCCGCCGAAATCGAAGGGAGTGTCTTCGATCTTGAAACCAAACTTCGGGGCGACCGCGTCGAGCACCTTGATCGCTTCGCGAACGACTTCGGGGCCGGTGCCGTCCCCTCCGATAACCGCAACGTGATGAGTTTTCATGAAAGAGAGGGGAAAAGGTGCCGTCCGATGCGCCGCGATGCAATCCGGAATCCTCGATCGAGAAGTGGGTGACGTCTTCAGCACGTTTCGTGTTGAAGCCGCTGCGGCGGCGCTGGGCGGCTCGGCCGGCGGCCTCGCCCTCCCTCGCTTCGCGATGAAAGGAAAATCGGCGGCGTGACGCCCGGCCTCGCGGAAAATCCCCCGGACGCATGGAGGAAAGATTTTGAACACGGAAAGGGAGGGCAAGGCCGCCGGCCGAGCCGTCGCGCCCTTCGTGTGGGAAGTCCGGAATCTCGACGCGCCCCGCCCCTCTGATCTTCGATGGATGACGCGGGGGTGATCTCTCTGAAAAGGGAGTTGATCCGTGGATTTGGGGAATCCGGAGAAGGAGGAGATCTTCAGCCTTCGCTTTCCTTCGCGGTCAGCCACCAAAACTCGAACTCCACCTCCGATCCTCCGGAAATCGAGCGGAGGGCTTGGGTATAGACGCGGCGCTGAACTTCGTATTCCGGAGGCAACGAGGAGGGCGGCGGACTCGTCTTGAAATCCACGCCGACGATCCGCCCCTTCTCCTCGAAAACGAGATCCAGCACGCCGTTCCACGCTTCGCCATTCGTCCGGAGATAGACCGGCATCTCCTGACTCAGCACGCGCCCCGCGCGGAGGCGCGCGTGCCCCGGCGATCCGAAGAACGCGCCGAGGATCTTCGCCGCCTTCGCGCGCCCTTCGGAAAACTCCCCCTCCTCCGCCTTCGACTCGAGCACCCGCGCAAACTTCTCCGGCTCGAAGGCCGCATCGCGCGCGTGGCGCTCCAGATAGGCGTGGACGAGAACCCCCGCGAGCCGCGCCGTTTCACGGGCCGTCGCGCGCCGCCGCGCGACGCAATCTTCGGCGTCGAAACTCTCCTCCTCTTCGGGATGCTCGGGAGCCGAGGGGCGCCGCATCAGAGGCGCCGGCGCCGACTTCACGGCGTCGAGACGCGGCTTCCACAGCTTCGCGTAGCCTTCCGCGTCGCGCACCGTCCGGACGCCGTCTCCCACACGAGGCGCCGGATTTCCCTCGTCGAAAAAAGCGATGGCCGCATGCGCGCCGAGCGCGTCCTGAAGACCCTTCATTTCCCCACCGGAAACCGCCTCCGAAAGGACGCCCTTTTCGAGATCGGGTTCTTCTTCCGAAACGAGAACGAGGCGGTCGCGCGCGCGCGTCGCGGCCACATAGAGCAAGCGGCGCCCCTCCTCGGCCTGCATCCGCCGATCCTGATCGAGCGCCGCCGCGTAGCCCTCCGAGGTCACCCTCATCCCGCCCCACTTCAACGAAAAGGCGCGGAGCGGTTTTCCGTCCTCCGCGGTGATCCGAACGATCTCCTTCGTTTCGCGGCTCGGATCGCACTTGCCGAGCGTCTTCGTCCAGCCGTTGACGATCACGAATTTTCCCTCCAACCCTTTCGCCTTATGGATCGTCATCACGCGCACGGCCGGCGCGCGCTCGTCGCTGACGCCGAGGTCCTCGCCAAGATCCGCGTCGTGACGGCCCGCGCCGTCGGCGCGCGCGCGCTGATCCAAGAGCCATGCCAGCGGCGGGATCGCGCCCGATTCCGCGGCGCGCCGAAAATCCTCCAAGACCCGTTCCATGCGCGCCAGGGCGCGCCCTTCGCCGTCACCCGCCGCGTAAACGCCCTCGGGAATGAAGCCCCGGACGCGTCCAAGCCATTCCGCGAGCGGAAGACGGAGACGCGCGCGCGCCAGTTCGCGCGCCTCGAGAAGACGCCCGAGCCATGCCGCTTCGCGGACCTCGGGCAACGGCTGATTCCCGTGAAAAATCTTCGCCGGCGGGGTTTTCGCCAGAAGCGCGTGGATCTCCGGATCGGAGCATCCGAAGAGCGGGCTGCGAAGCAATGCGACGACCGCCACGGCATCCAAGGGATGATGGAGGGCGAGGAGGAGATTCAAGGCATCGAGCACCTCGGGGCGGGTAAAAAAACTTCTGGTCCCGACGCTCACTGCGGGGATCTCCGCTTCTTCGAGCGCGGGGAGCAGCGCGTTGATCTCCGCCTGCGTCGGGACGAGGACGAGAACTTCCCGCAGGGCGTCCTCTCGGTTTTGAGCGGAGGCGAGATGCGCGCGGATGAGACGGGCGACCTCTTGCGCCGCCGCGCGACGGCTTTCTTCGGCCGAACGTTTCCCCTCTTCCTTGGGCGAGAGGATGCGCCACTCGACCGAGGGCGCCGGCTCGCGGCGCACCGCCTCCAACCGGTCCCCCGCGTAGTCAGGAAGCGGGACGCATTTCTCGAAGAAATGATTCACGAAATCGACGATCTGCGGCTTCGTGCGGAAGCTCGCGCGGAGCGTCACCTCGCGCACGGTCTCGACGGAAACGCCGGCCGCCGACGCGTAATCCCTGGCGAACGCGGCGACCGCCGGTAAATCGGCATTGCGAAAACGGTAAATGGACTGCTTCGCGTCCCCGACGAAGAAACCGAGAACCTCCGGCTCGTCCGACCGGCGACTCAGCAGGCTGCGCAGGATATCGAGTTGGACCGGATCGGTGTCTTGAAACTCATCCACGAGGAGCGCCCAGAGACGTTCGCGCTCGGCTTTGCGCGCCTCCGGATCGTTCCGCAGAAGCTCCGCCGCGCGTCGGATCATCTCGTCGAAGGTGACAAGATTCAACTCGTGGATCGCCGCGTCTTTGGCCCATCGGCAAAACGCGCGAACGTGGTCGCGCCAGAAATTCCACTCCTTCGCCAGATCGGTCGTGAGGATTTGTCGCACGAGCAGGCGTCGCGCCTCGTCCTTTCCGAACCATCGCCCCCCGGGATCAAGGGACCCTACGGCCTTCGACACGATCTTGGGAGGATCGAACCACGTCCCGCCATGCTTCCCGAGGGAACGATGCAAGGCTCGCCAGGCGCCGCCCCTCCCTTTCTCGACGTCGGCGCACGCCGCGGAAAGATCCTCACGAGCGGCATGGATTTTCCGATGATGCGCGGGAGACGAGGCCAAGGCGGCGGCCAGCGCGCGGAAGAAGGCGAGGAGTTCATCGAGTTCCCGTTCGACGGGTCGCGCGAGATGGAGTCCATCGGCGATCCACGGATGATCGAGCAGGGCGATCCCCCATGCGCGCTGCTCCTCGAGAGGAACCACGGGGAGAACGACTTCGAGCTGAGTCCGAAGCTTGGGGTCGGCAAGCACCCGTTCCAGCCAGCGATCCACGAGGCGCTTCGCGGGATCGGGCAGCAGGCCGTCGTCCTCTTCGGCGAACTCGACGCCCGGAGGAATGCCGGCCGCGATCGGATGCCGCCGCAAGATGCTCGCGGCAAAACTGTGCAGGGTGACGACCTGCAGCTCCGCCGCGCACTCGGCGAGCGCCGCCGCCCCGCGCGCGAGCGCCGCGAAGTCGCCTA
>JABWAM010000103.1 GCA_013360985.1 Verrucomicrobiia bacterium
GGGGCGCGCGAGGAGACGGCCAACTTCTTCACCACGCGCGCGGGATTGCCGGCGACGACCACGCCCGCGGGCACATCCCGGGAAACGACCGCCCCGGCCCCAACGACCGCATCGTCCCCGATCGTCACCCCCTTGAGAATGATCGCGCCCATGCCGATCCAGACGTTGTTCCCGATCCGCACCGGACGCGTCGGGATCGGCGGACGCTCCCCCTTCGCGAAGTAGGGGTTCATCAATTCGGCGTCGCGTCGGCGGGCGACGGGATCGAGCGGATGAAAATCCGAATCGGCAATGCCGACGTTCCACGAGATGAGACCGTGCGTGCCGATGGTCACCTCCTCTTCGCACATGATCAACGCGCCGTTGAGCAAGGTATGATCGCCGACGGAACAAAACCCGTTTCCTTTCACGGCGAACGAACACCCCGCGAAGATCGAGCACCAGTTTCCGATCCGCACCGCGGGCGCGCGTTGCGAACGGCAAAAACGGAACACTTGCGCCGTCTCGAGCCAGAGCCCCTCTCCGAACTCCACGTTCGCGGGAATTTCCCCGTGGTACCAATCGTCGGGGACCTTGCGTTGGATTACGTTGCCCGCCATGCGCCGAGGCTACCAGTCCGGCGGAAAACCGCAATCCTCGCCGCGATCCTGATGGCTCCGCGACGCGATGCGGATCAGCGCGTGAGCCGGCGACGCCACGCCATAACGCCCAGGCCAACCACGAGCGCAAGACCGATTCCCGGCTCGGGAATCGCGTAGAGGAGCGTTCCGTTGACGTAGAGATTCGCCGCGCTCCATTCGGCCGAGGGGAGATTGACCGTGGAAAACGTCCCGAGAATCGCGCCCCAGTCGAGGATATCCACCGTGTCGCCCGCCGCCGGCGCGTAGCCGTTGATGAGCGTCACGTTGAGCGTGCCGCCGAGCGTCAGCGTCCCGTTCGCGACGAGATGATCGTAATTCAGGGCGTTCGTCCCTCCGAGCTCGATGTTCACGACCGAGGCCGCCTCGAGCACGAGATTGCTCGAGAAGGTCAAGGTCCCCGGCGAATGCCCTGGCGCCAACACGCCGGCGTTGGTCGCCAGATTCACCGCAATCTTCCCTGATCCGATAAGCGAACCTTGACTCGTCAGCGGCGCCGCCAGATTCAGCACCGCGCCATTCTGAAGATCCATGGAACCGGAATTGAACAAGCCCCCCACCGCGACCGCACTGGTGCCCCCCAGAAACGTGATCGCCCCATGGTTGACTACGCTCGTGGTGAACGTTCCCGCCGAGAAGATCGCGCCGCCGCTGCGGTTCGTAAAGGTTGTCAGAGTGGAAACGACGCCGAGGTTGGTCAAAATCCCCTCGTTGACAAACGTTCCTTTGCCAGACGTTATCTGCGGCAAGGCGAGCGTGCCGCCTTGGATCGAAATCAACCCGTTGCTGACGTTGATCAAATTGTGGAACACTCCATTGTTATAGTTGTAGAGAAACAGCGTGGCCCCGCTCTTCACGAGGATCACCCCCGCGTTCGTCGATGTGCCGCTGACCGTGCCGCCAATAATCCGGCTGGCGTTGGTGCCGTCAATGGTCAACGTCCCCTCGTTGCGGAGGAAGACGGCGAGATCCGCCGCGCTGGTATAGGAAGGAAAATTCGCGTTGGTTCCTCCTTGGCTGATGAGAACAATGTGTCCCCCCGAAGCATTCAGCAGCAGGTTGCTTCCCCCATTGTTACCGGTGAGTTCTCCTCCAACGGTGATCCTGGCTGATCCGGAGGTGGTGTTCGTGCTGTTCCCGTAGAGCGTGATCGTTCCAAAATTGGTAAGCACCGGACCTCCACTGTAGCTGAGGCCCAGCCTCGTCGCCTGGTTTTCATTGGAAACCAATACCGCCCCACCCGCATTAAGGAAGAGGCTGTTCGGGTTGTTAAAATCCACTTGCGTGTTTGAGAACCCAAAGCGAAAGGTCAATACCCCATCGTTCACGAGACCGCCCCAGGTCCGGTTGCCCCCACCTCCGGAGATCAGGTCGATCGTCCCCTGATTCGTGACTACGCCGGTGATCGCCGCCGGCACCGCACCAGCAACGGTGGACGCCGCCATCCGTCCACCTGCGGCAATGGTCACCTGCCCCGTCACGACCCGCCCTCCCGTATCGAAAATGGAGCCCGATCCAACCGTCATTCCGTGAGAGAGGTACAGCGATCCGAGTTGATTCGCCGTGCTGCTGAGTTTGAACGTATTGGTTGCTGTCGCCGGTGCGCTCAATAGAAGCGAATTAATCTCCGCATAATTTGTGAGGGTGACCGTGTAATTCCCGCCGCCTCCTTGGTTTGTGATAAACACATCGCTGGAGGAGGTCGGGACGCCGTTATCCCATTTGCTGGCATTCCAATTCCCGGTCACTCCATTGGTCCACGAACTCTGCGCCCATCCGTTCGTATGGACTGCGGACCAACAGATCCATGCCAGAATCACGACTCTCCAACCATTCCTCCACCGACCCGCGAATGGGGTTGTCGCATGAACTTCCTTCGCTCGATCTGAGTTTGACCCGTCACGGACGCCGCAGAACACTCTCTCGCGCTCCGCCTCGCCAAGGCGCGCCCGCAAAGAGTGGAAGTTCGGGTAAACGCAGAGGAAGAAACGCATCGCATTCATGAGGGAACGAGGAGGTGGATTCGCAAGGAGGCCGCACGCATGCGGCGAAGGCCGTTCGGTCTTGGAGAATCGTTTGAACGTTATCGTTATCGCAGACTAGCACATCCGGCCTCCGGCGCAAGGAAAAAACGCGAAAAAACAAAAAAAATCCGCGCGCCGTTCGCCGCCGCCGCGGAGAACCTGAAACATCAGGGCGCCTCGAGAAACCAGGCGCCCTCGGCGCGGAGGAAGCGGCCGAAGAGGGCGACCGCCGTGCGCGTCGCCTCCGCGTCCACGCCGGCGACGACGAGGATCCGTGGTCCGGCCGCCTGGTCCGCGAACTCGCGGAGATACCAGCGGCCCGATCCCTCCGCGCCGGCATCGCCCGATTTGAAGCGATCGAGGATTGCGCGCGTGAGCGGGTTCCGTTTCGCGTTGCCCACGACGATCAGCGTCCCCGGCTTCGAGGGAAGCGATTCGGCGCCTTTCCCGACCGGCAACCGGATCCCGCAGAGGCGATGCGCGGCATCGAGGATCGGCTGCGCGTCTTCGGTCTCCGCAAAGATCGCGGCGCACGCCACGCCGTTCGTCACCAGCGGCACGTCGTTCCATGAAAGCGACGGTCGGATCGCCGCGCGCGCCTCGGGACGGATCGCATCGAGGATCTCGAGCACCTTCCGTTTCCCCTTTCGAAAGTCCTCGTTCGCGGCGAGGATCTTGCGGACCTTGTTCGAGCCGTAGGAGATCGCGGTTTCCCAACGCACGAGCGCATCGGGCGCGTCGCTCATCACGCGGGCAAGTTCGGCCCGGGCGGCCGCCGCCTTCGCGGCGGCGGCGCCTCCCGCCTTCTCCAGGCGGTCCAGATACCAATCGAGGATCGCCGCGAGATTGCCCTCTTCCATCCCGTCGCGGACACCCTCCCAAAACGGGCAGTCGGCGACGGGCGCCTCGAGGTTGTCCCGATCGAGATAGGAGACGAAGCGTTCGCCGGCGATGCCGCCGGCCTGACCGGAATCGCCGTAGTCCGCGTAGTAGAGCCAGCTCTTGAAGTACGGATTCACCGCGCAGTCGCGCACGCCCCACATCCACGATTCCCAGCCGAGCGCGCGCCCCAGGCCGAGCGGCTTGCGGTGCTCGGAGCCGCGCCCCTCCCCCGCGCCGTACGTGCCGAGAATCGCGCCGGGGCGCATCGCGAATTTTCCCGCGCGCAAACCCATGACGAACGACGGCATCAGGCCGCGGTTGAGCGTCCAGAGGGCGACATACGGCGCCATCTCTTTGATGAGATCGGGTTTCGTGTCGCCGAAGGAAAACGAGGAGGTCACACCCCACCCCGATTCCGACATTTCCTTCGCCCAGGGAAAATAGCGCGCGCGCAACTCGGCCTCGCTGAGTTCGTCGCCGCTCGAGGCGACCATCACGCGCACGCCCTTGTCGCGCAGATAGCGGGCGACCTCGCGGCGAAACCAGATCCGGACGGCGCGTTGCTGCGCCTCATCGAGCCCGAGCTTTTTCAGACCGAGGCTTTCGGTCATGTCGTGCGTCTTGAAGCGGGTGAGGTTGTGGCCGATCGCCTGTTCCATCCACGGGTCGAGCGCGGCAAAATCCACGCGCGGAAATTCGCCCTTCTGGAGTTGTTCCTTGCGCGCGGCGAGGACCTGGTCCAGCGGCGCCGTTTCGCCCACTGCGCCGAGGGTCGAAGCGCGAAAGACATTCATCAGCGACCATTCCACGCCATGCGCCTCGAGATCGCGCGCGAAACGGAGCGCCGGCGGCGGGTGGTTGACGTCCCCGTAGACCTGGCCGGCGGCGCCGAGGGTGATGAGGCGCTTGTCCGTGAGGCGGACGGGATGAACCGTCAACCTCACGGGCAACGCGAGTTTTTCTCCTTCGGCGAAGTCGAGGTGGAGCGTCACCGCATAAGCCCCAGGGCGCACGCCGCGCGTGGCGACGCGCAGCCAGACGATCCGCGTCTCTCCCGGCGGCGGCATGGGGAAGGCCTTTCCGCCGCCCGTTTTCAGAAATTTCGGCGGGATCAGCCAATATGGGAACTCCCTGGCGATCTCGGGACGTTTCGGCCACGGGATCGGCGCGGGGGCGTCCTGCACCAGGAACTCGATGCGCTCGGCGGGAAAGGCGCCCGGATCGAGCCGCCAGACGGCGTCCCCGAGGGGAACGACCGGCGTGAGGTTCACCTGGAGCGATTCCCCCTCGTCCACGGCGAGGTCCGCCTCGAGCCGCGCGACGCATTCCTTCGCGTCCGGAAGCGGCGGGTCGAAGCGCGGGCCGTAGCGTTCTCCGCGCGTCCATTCGCGCGTCCAGACGAGAAGCTTCTGCGCGCCTTTCCCTGCGGCGGCCATCTGCGCGGCGCGCGCCTCCGCCGATGTGGAGGGCCCGGCGTCGTTGACGAGATTCGCGAGGATGCGAAGCCAGCTTTCTTCGGGATCGGCCTTCGCGTTGCGGAGGCGGAAAAGCTCGTGTCCCAGGTACGCGACCCATCCCTGATCCACCTGGGCGAACCCGACGAGACAATCCTTGGCGGTCCCGATGAGGTTTTGCATCTCCCCCGTTGGCGCGGCCAGCATGTTCGCGCGAAGCATCCACTCGGGTTTCCTGCCCGCCTTGAGCGCCGCCTCGTCGAAAACCCCGCGGAGCATGGGATGATCGGGCGCGTGGATTTCGCATTCCACCGGCTGGCGAGCATACGCATTCCTGACGATGCCGCCCCAGGCGAGCCGCGATTTCTTTGCGGCTTCGGCCGCGCCGCCCATGAGCGCATTCGGCGCTCCATGGATGAGGAGGAGATGACCGCCGCGGCGCACCCACGCCTCGAGTTTCGCGAATCCTGCGTCGTCCATGGGCGCCTTGACGGCCGTCGCGACGATCAGGAGGCTGTACTTGTCGAGATCCGCGACCGGGACTTCTTCGCCGCGATCGTCGTACTGAATTTCGCGTGCTTTCGACGCGAGGAGGACGTTGTTGATGAGGACCTTGAGTTCGTAGTTCCTTCCGTAGGAAGACGCCACGAGCGCCACGGGCTTGGGCTGGGCGCACGCGGGAAACGCCGCGCCGCACGCGATCCCGGCGAACAGCGCGGCCCGGAGGAGGCGGAGATGCGTTTTCATCGGAGGGCAACGAGGTCGGAGGGCGGGACGCCACGCGTTCATTTCCGGTAATGCGCGGCGACCTTGCGGAACGCCTCCGCGGTTTCGAGGATGAACGTCTCGGTCATCCCCTGGTTGAGTTGAAGGAGAATTGCGGTCTCGAGGATCCCTTCGGCTTCGGGACAACGGACTTCGCGGTAATCCATCGTCGTCAGGCCGAAGTCTTTCACCGGCCAGCGTCCGCCGAAGAAGTTGTGATTCTGGAACGCCGGATAACGGTAGAGAGGCGTCGGGATGTAGCCCGCGCCGGCCAGCACGCCTTCGGCGCACAAGGCCTCGACGAACGTCGCGCGGTCGCATCGAAAAGCCGAAGGATCCATCCGCAGCATGAAGAACCAGAAGCTGCAGGAATCGTTCTCTTCGACGCGGGGCAGTTGAATGCCCGGGATGCCCCGCAGCTTTTCCCCGAGCAACATCCCGAGGCGCCCTCGCGCCGCAGCGATCTCTTCCATGCGCAGCATCTGCTCCGCCGCGACCGCCGACTGCGGCTCGCTGATCCGATAGTTCGGCGCCAAAAATTCGGGCGCGCGCGTCTTCTTTTCGCGATCGTACGCCTTGTCCCCGCAGCGCTGGAGCAGCGCGCCGAAACGCGGCTGGTTCGTCGCCACGATCCCCCCGTCTCCCGAGCCGATATGCTTGAAGTCGTTGAGCGACCAGCACCCCAGATCGCCCACGGTTCCCACGGGGCGCCCCTGCCAGCGCGCGCCCCAGGCTTGGGCGCAGTCCTCGATGAGGACGAGGCGATGTTCGTCGGCGATGGCGCGCAGCCGCGCGAGATCGCAGGGGTTGCCCGCGAGATGCACGGCGAGGATCGCTTTGGTGCGCGGGGTGATCTTCCGCCGCACATCGGCGGGATCGAGGTTGTAGCGGTCCGCCTCGAGGTCGGCGAAGACCGGCACCCCCTGCTGATAGAGAATCCCGATCACCGTGCCCATGTCCGTGATCGGCGAGGTGATCACCTCGTCGCCCGGGGCGATCCCGGCGGCCTGCACGGCGATGTGGATCGCCGCCGTCCCCGAGCTGCACGGCATCACGTGCGAAAGCGAAAAGATCGCGCGGAAGCGCTCCACGAGGAGGCGCGTCTGCGGACCGTTCCAGTAAAAGAGCGACGGTTGCCCGATCATCTCGGCGAGGCGTTGCCGCTCGGGGTCGCCCCAGCGGATCAACGGCTGCGGTTTCGCGCGGACGGCGGGCGGGCCGCCTTCCAGGGCGAGCTGGACGGGGGAGGGATGCGGGAGGTGGGATGCGGTTTTCATAAAGGAAGCATGCGAAGGGTCATTGCGCGGTTTCCGGCGTTTCATCAAACGGCGTCGCGGGCGCAGGCGGTCTTGGTTTTTCGCGGGTTGGCCGCTCGATAAGCAGATCCTCCATGGCGCGCATCAGGACGGCTTCGACGGCCGGCGACACCTTCGTGTGGCTGGGATCGCACTCGTAGCCGCCCTGGGCGTAGGCCTCCCGGGTGCCGAGGTAGCCCGGCCCTCCGTCGCCGTAAGCGGCCAGGGCCACAAACCCGCGCGGGCGCAGCGCCTGGGCGGCAAGCTGATACTCGACAAACCATTCTCCCGGGCCGTGCAGGATCCGCGCGGAACCCAGACGCAAGCAGCCGATCGTCCAGGGCCGCCCTTGACGGCATCTCTCGGCGAAAATCAGCTTGTGCGCCGCAGTCCTCCGCGCGTGAAGCGGCGCCGCGGCATCCCGAAGCGTTGTTTGAAGCGCCTCGCGATCCGCCAGGCCGTCGGCCATCGGGAGAACGATCTCGCGCGTCTGCCAGTCGAACTCCGCGGCGCGCAACGGCCGTTTGATCGCACGCGCCCAGGCGCGCTCCATGCCGCCGGCGAGACGCTCCGCGAGGCGCAGGCGTTGACGGGGCGATCCGTCGTTGTATTTGCCCGCCGCCACGTTGCCCGCGGCGCCGCAAAAGTGGATGTGCACGGCGTCGGGCAGAGCGAGATCCCGCAAGGATCGCGCCAGACCCACGGTGTCGCTACTGACTCCACCGGTTTTATAGAAACTCTGCGGATGCGACGCGTAGTAGCTCACGACCGCGACCGGAGCGGAGTCCGACCAGAAACCGACGACGCGCACATCGGGATCAATGGTCCCTTCCTCTCGGGCGCGCAGGACGGGATCCCGGCAGGAGCTGAACCGCACCGCGGCGACCTTTCCCTCCGGGCCCAAGAGGCGGCGCGTGGACGCGAACCTCGACACCTTCGCCTTGCCGAGGGAAAGATGCGTGACGGGACGCGCCGTCGCGCGCGCGCGCGCGATCGCCTGCGCGACCTCCGCGATCACGCGCGCCTCGAATTCCGGGTCGAAAATCGCCTTCGGCAAACCCACCTCATCCAGCAAACGCTGCACGGAGAGATCGGCATACGGCGCGTCATGCGGGTGGGTGCAATGAACGCTCACTCGATCCGCGCGCGTGCCCGCCGCCGCCGCGAGCGCCTCGCGCCAGCGGTCGTGGGATGCGTTGCTCACGTTG
>JABWAM010000104.1 GCA_013360985.1 Verrucomicrobiia bacterium
GGATGCGGCGATCCCTCTGCCGGTCGAACTGGCCCTGCGGCGGATCGAGGAGGCGCGGGCGCGAAAACCGTCTTCGGATTCGTCCGATCCGGATCGTCCTGACGGGTCTGCCCGCAGGATTCGCGGATAACCAACCGGCAGGGGAACTTCATCGAGAGTTCATTCTTCACGAGACGCTGGCCTCGGATCAGCTTCAGCAGCAATTCGATGGCTTTCTCGGCCACGGCTTCCGAAGGCTGAGCCACGGTGGTCAACGCCGGACGCATGTATCGGGAGATCGTGCTGTTGTCGAACCCCGTGACGGCGAGGTCGTCGGGAACCCGCCACCCGACTTCCGCGCAGGCCATCAACGCGCCGACGGCGGATTCGTCGTTGCTGCACAGGAGCGCCTCGGGGCGAACCCCTTCCGCCTCGATTTTTTGGATGGCCATGCGTCCCAAGACATAGCTGTCCCGCCAATCCGGACTTTTCGCCAGATGCAAAATTCGCGCCTGAGACGACGGCAGGCGCGCATCGGCCGCGGCTTCGAGGAAACCGCGCGCGCGTTCAGAAAAAGTGAGGTTCGACGAACGATCCAGGGCTTCGGGCGCGACCGGACAAATCAGGTTCAACCGACGGAAACCACGAGCGAGCAGATGGCGGGTCAGATCGCGCATCCCCTGGCGATAATCCACCTGAACGGCGGGGACATCCGCCGAACCGGCGACGCCCAGCGCAATCACCGGAATTCCCTGGTCGCGCAGGCGCTGGATTTCCATCGCATCGGTCTTTTCCGTCCAGGGCGTGTTGAGCAGAACTCCCTCCACCTGCGCATCCAGCATGGCGTCCACGGCGCGGCGCAACCCGAGTTCGTCCCAGTGAAGTTCGTTCACCGTCAGGCCGTAGCCGGATCTTTGGATCGCGCGCGCGACATAAAAGGCTTTTTCCACCCCCGCCTGAACGAGCGAGATGCCTTTAATGATGCCCACGAGACCGCTTTTTTTGCCCCGCAGAATTTGGGCCTGGCGATGGGGGCGATACCCGAGCCGTTGCGCCAACCGCAGCACGCGTTGCCGGGTCTCGGGACGCAAGCGCACCCGGGGATCGGGGTTCAGGGCGCCCTTGACGGCGGAGTGCGACAGCCCGAGCTGCTGGGCGATGTATTTTTGCGTGATCCGCGGCATGAGTTTAGGCGAAGGCGCGGAAGCGGCGCTGCGAGACCGGATCGGCATGCGTTCCGCTCCAAAACGGCGGGCGGCGGATCATCGTTGGATGGGGTTGGGGGAGATGATGAGGTTCTTGACTGCGAAGCGGCTGACGCCGCTGGTCGCCGTGGAAAAACTCACTCCCAGGAAGGAGTTATCGTTTTCCGGCGCCAGCGCGCCCTCGGCCATCTTGCTCTCGTTCAAGGAGACTTCATAACGCAGGCCGTCGAGGTCGAGCATGATCTTTACCGACACCGGCATCCCGAGGCCAAGGACCGATTTGAGCGAAGTTTTCTGGTCGCCGCAGAGGATCACGAGCCCGGTGGTGGTGTGATCGAACATCAGCGAGAGGATGGTTGCGCCCGACGCATTCCGGACCGAAACAAATCCGATGTTGCCCGTCGTGCGAGCCAGGGAGACCCAGTCGAAGTGGAGATAGACCTTGCCGGTGTGAACGGCGTCCTTTTTGGCGATGCCGCCCAGATTCACCCAGCCGTATTTTCCTTCTTCGCCGCCCGAACGATCGTCCACGACAATCGCCTTTCCTTTGAAGGCTTCGACGGTTTCCACGCGCACGGAGGCTCCGGCCGCATCGTTTGTCGAAACGGAGGTTGGTTTCACGGCGACCATTCCCGAAACGGGATTCGCCGTCGGCGGGGGTTCTCCCTCTTTCATGCCGTTGCAATCCACCCGCGCCTCGATCAGGGCGCGGGCCGGCAACGCGAAGGAGAGGGCGACAACCATCAGGAGGGCGAGGAGGAAGGGCCGGAGACGAGGTTTCATGGGAGTTGATTTTATGGGGAAAACTGAAGGCGGCCAAACCGGAGCGGCAGGGCGAAGGGGCCGCCCGTGGGCGACCAGCCCGAGAGTTCCTGAGCGTCCGTAGAGCGTTCGCGAAAGAAATCCGCCGGCCACACGGTCTCGCCGGGAGGCGGCCCGTCGCAACCGAGGCTCTTCCATGCGATGAGGATTTCGGCGCACCAGCCGTCCGTTGATTTGCGCGCGGCGTATTTCCATGCGGGTTTCCAATCGAGGTCGGCGCCCCGGTCGCCCCGATGCGCGACCGCGCGAGCCAACCCGTTCGGATTCACCGCGAACTGGGAGAAGGAATCCATGCCGCCACCGGTGACGAGGAAGAGCTCCACGACGTCGCCGGACCACAGAGTGGCGGCGTCCTTCGCCGCCTTCAACGCGTGCATCCGGGGTTCTTCGCATTCGAACGCGACGGCGAGCCCTTCCGCGCACGCGAAGATCTTGACCTGCGTTTTGACGGCGGCCGCGCCGCCCCGGGCGTTCTCGCGAAAGCTGGAGGATTCCGCGGCGCGATTCCACGCCGGTTCATCGAGGCGGCCGTCCACCACGGGCGCGGCATCCATGCGGGGCGCGCGGAGCAGGAGTTCTCCGCCGATCGGCATTTCGGTGACCAAACCGAGCGGCACGGCCTTGTCCATGAGATCCATGCTGTAGGGAGCGAGAGCGAACCGGCTCTCGGGGCTCGCGGCGAGCGCGCGGCGCTCCTGCCCAAGACGGATCGCTTTTTCCCAGGCGCCCTTGCGGCCGCTCCCCGTGGTTTTTCCTGCCGTTCGCGCCGCCTCGATGGCGTCCAAGGTGAGCTCGACGAAGCGCCAGCCGCGCGCCACGCGATCCACGCGCCAGCGGTAGCGCTCCTCCCGTTCCGACACCGCGGCGGTCGCGCGACGGATGAGCGACGCGCACGGTTCGCGCACGGAGGAATAGGCGGCCTCGATCATCGGCGCGCCGAAGACCGAGGAACCGGCGTGACGTCCTTCGAGAGGACGTTTCGCTGCTTCGCGCGCGAGCGCGCGCCCCGAGGTCGCGAAATACTCCTGGAGCAGAGGGCCCGCCGCGGGGCCGAATGCGCCCAGGTAGTATTCCCGGGCCAACGCTTCCACCGATTGGTTCGGGTTCCACAGCAGCCGGCTCAAAACCCACGGGTCGGCGCCCAACATCCCCATGGGCGGCAGATCGCCGGGCCCCGCGTAGTTCATTCGAACCCCGAGGCTCGAGGGATATTCGCGCAAGAGGTTCATCAGCCATCCCTGGATTTCCAGGGTGGACCAGGGCAGCGACCAGAAGCCTTCTCCGAGGTAATAGGACGTCAGCACCACTTTTTCGCTTTGCGTCCGCCAGCCGCGCAGGTCCGCTTCCATCAACGCGCGGGACGCGGGATGCAGGAAGAGGGAGGGGAGATAATTGTACACATCGGACACCGTGATCGCGGGATGCAGGCGAACCGTCCGGGGCGGCGCGCGCGTCTCGTGGTAGGCATAGACGCCGAAGGTGGCGTCCGGAACTTCCACGGTCACCCGCTCGGCGACGGCGTTGGCGAACCGCATGAGGCGATCGGTGAGGATCGGCTCGCCGTTCCCATCCTTCTCGAGATCCCAGGCTCGGCAGTGGGCGCATTCGCAGTGTTCCCCGCCGTCGTTGGCGCTCAGGCTGAAGCTCCGCGTTTTCGTGCGCTTCGCATACGCGATCACGTTTTCCGCGTAAGTTCGGGCCACGTCCGGGTTCGAGACGCACAACTGTCCGCCATGCGCGCCGCCCGCCCCCCGATAGCGGGCGGCCCGTTGTCCATTTCGGAGCGCGAAATACTCCGGGTGTTCTTTTCCATACGCCCGCGGGGTCCATGAGTTCGGTTTTTCCGCGGGAACCCACCAGTACCAGGAATGCTGGACATTGAGGTTGGAGTTGTTTCCCAAACGGAGGCGTCGCCCCCAGCGGGTCGCCTCGGCCGCCGAGGCGGCATCGAAATAATCGCCGTCCACGACGCCCTGCGTCTGCAGTTTTTTCAGAGACTCGTGCGTCTTGCTGGTCACGACATCCAAATAGCGGTGCGCAAAACGCGGTTCCTGCGTCACATCGAGATTCGAAGGAACCGCAATTCGCGCGCGGGGCGGCGCTTCCTCGCCCAGCGGGCCCGGAAGGTACCAGCGCGCGCCGAGGAATCTCTCGGCGAACTCGATGACCGCGAAATAGGAGCCGCCATGCGAGCTTTCGTTGTTGTTGATCCAGAAGAAATGGCCCAGGTCCCGATCCTCGCCCAGCAGATACACGTTGCCCTCGACCGTACGCATCCGGAATCCGTCGGCCTTGAGGCCCGCCGCGGAAACGCCCGCCGCGGCCGCGCGCGGATGCGCGCCGACGACGATCTGGCGGCGTCCTTCCGTGGCGTCCGCGGCCACGGACAACTCCACGCCGGCCACGACGCGCATGAGGCGACGGAGTTCGGCGGCGCCTTCGCGCGCCGCCTGGGAAGCGTTCGCCGCGACCACGATCTCGTAACGGCTCGCACCGTCGCGCGCGATCTCCAGATCGTCCGCACGCGCCGAACTCGAAAGCGCGAGATGGATGAGGCCGAAGCTCGCGGCTGGGAGAAGGAGGAAACGTTTCATGGGAAAGGAGGCGGGCTACCTTTCGTTGGCCATCCAGAGCCGGCGGTAGAAGGGCTGGAGATCGGCGGGGGCGTCGGTAAAGCCCCAGATCGGTTTCAGCGGGAAACGCGCCGCGTGAAAGTCGCCGTAAAGCATGTTCGGGAAGCCGCCATGACGGCTGTCAATCCCCGTCCACTCTGTCAGCTTCACCCGCGTATCGTGATAGATTTTGACGTCGCGCCAACTGTCGCTGAGGAGGCAGTACGCCGACGGATTGGCCAATGACGAAATGCGCACCTCGTTGGTGTAAAGGCTGTAATCGAGCTCCTTGTTGATCGCATAGGTAAGCGCGGGACGATCGATCGGCGGCAGGGTCGTCTGGGAAGGACAGAGAAAGATCGTGCCGCGCATCCGTTCGCGGTGCGCCCAGAGATCGGGATAGCTCACGCCGAGATAACGGGTGTCCACCTTCTGGAACCAGTTGCTGTTGAGCGCGGGATAGTTGTGCAACGGCAGAAAATCGTCCGAATCCTGCGCGTAAAGGTTGATCGCCATCCCCCATTGCCGAAGATTGTTCAGGCAGCCCGCGCTCCGCGCGCTCTCGCGCGCGCGACCCAGGGCGGGCGTCAGCAACGCCGCGAGGATCGCGATGATCGCGATGACGACGAGCAGTTCGATCAGGGTAAATCCCTCCGCGGCGGATGCGCGCGCGCTCCGCGCCTTCCGCGCAAGGAGCGAGATGGACGCGGGAGGTGACGCAGGCAGAGGAAGGCCGGGGCGTCCGGTCCTTTCGGCAGGGAAAGCGAGGATCCCGCCGCTCCGTCCTGGCGTCCGATCTCGGCTCACGCGCGGCGGCGGAGGAAAGCCAGGAGGGCCAGCCCCGCGGCGCCCGCCCAAAGGGTTGTCGGCTCGGGGATCGGGATCAGCAACCCGCCTCCACCCCAGAGACCGTAGGTCGCGCCGCCCAGATAGGCGTTTCCCGGATCGCCCCGATCATAGTAGAGGTTGATATTCGGCAGCGCGAGCGCGCCCAACAGGGTGTTCGTCAATCCCGCGGCACTCGTGTCCCATGCCGAAAGATCGAGCGTGCCGAGGTAAAGCGCGTTGGTCGCGCCTCCCGATTGGACCCCCGTCAGCGTCACCTGGTTGCTCAACGCGATGGTCAGCGTCCCGAGCGCGAAGTTGGTCTGCAACTGGAGATGGCTGATCCAATTGGAACCCAGGTCCAGCGCCCCGCTGTTGGTCAGGTTCAGCGTGTGTTTCGCCGTGGTCGTCGCCAGACCGTAGCCGTTAGTCGCGAAGACGACCTTCGCCTGCGCCATGTTGAATGCCGCGCGGTTTGTGGACTGCAGCACGAAGTCCGAGCCGAAGGCGTACAGATCGCCCGCCGCCGCGCTGACGTAGCCGGTCGGGCCGACGGTGAAGACGCCGTTGAAGGCGTTCGTCGAAGGGTCGCTCACGTAGGCGCCCTGATTGACCACTGCATTCTGGAAGACCACCGAGGCGTTGGTCACTCCGATGCTGCCCGCGTTCGTGATGACCCCTTCGACGCGCGAGGCGCCTCCCTCCGCGACGAAACGGCCTCCCGCGTCGATCGTCAGGCCGCCGCTGAAGATGTTCGTCAGATTGCCGCCCGCGGCGTGAAAAGCGCCTCCCGCGGCGAGGATCACGTTGCTCGCGAAGGTCGCCTTTGCCCGCGTCACCGTGATCACGCCGGCGTTGGTCAGGACTCCCTGGATCGAGGCGGCCGTGTTGGAGACGAGCATCGATCCCGACGAGCCGAAGCGCAACCACGCGCTTTTCCAGGAGGTGTTCCCATTGATCAACTCCAACCCCGCGTAATGGTTCGGGCTGAGGTCCGCGGCGAACGCATAATCCTGGGGACTGGCCGCCGCGGTGTTCGCCGCCGAATCCAGACGAAAGATGTTCGCGCCCTGAAAGGTGATGTTCGCGATCTCGTTGCTCCCCAGGCTTCCCATCACGTCGGCAGTCGTGATGCCGAAGAAGCCGATTGTGCCGTTGGTGACGACGATCGCGCTTCCGTTGAGCGGGGCGATCTTCGGGCTGCTGACATCGAAGAGAAATACACCGCCGGAGTTGGTGATCGCGTTGTTCGCGTTGCTGATCACGAGCGCCGAGGTCTTCAAGATGCCGCGGTTCAACACCTGGATCGAGTTTCCGGACGCGCTTGCGAGCAGGCCCACCGTGTTGGTGCGCGCGATCATGAACCCGCCGTCGCGAACGATCACCCGGTTGTCGGCGCCGCCAACGCCGACTTGGAGCAGGGCGTTCATGTTGCTGAAGACCGAACCGGCGCCGCTGACGAGGATCATGTTCCGGTCGTTGCCCGCATTCAAGCCGAGGTAGCTGGAACCCATGGTATTGGCGATCCCGACAATCCCGCCGTTGGTCATGATCAAGGCGTTGTCCGTACCGCCGCTGCCGCCGTCTCCCAGCCAAAGGCTGCTGGCGATCTGGAAGAACCCGCCGCCCACGGCCAGAATCGTGTTGCTGCTCCCCGAGTTGCCGAGACCGAAGTTGCCGGAAAGTTGGACGAAGCTCCCACCGTTCGTGACGATCACCTGGTTCTGATCGGAACCGGCGCCGCTGCCGACGGCGGACGTCGTGGCGAAGTTCGTGAACGATCCTCCGCTCCCGATCACCATGAGGGAACGCTTGGCGCCGTTGGCCCCCACGTAAATCCGACGGGCGTATACCGTTCCGCCATTCGTGATGAACACGCGGTTGTCCACCGCGTTTCCGGCGCCCACCATGAAGTGGTCCTTATTCACGGTCGTGCCCGTCTGAAACAGGATCGAGCCGCTGCCGCTGACCACCATGAGGTTGGAACTGTTTCCATCCCAGGATCCAATTCTTGTCCAATCATTCGACACTCGGGCGCCGTTAAGGATGAAGGAGGTGTTGTTGGTGTAGAAAACGTATTCGGAAAAGTTCGTCGCGACGCCGTCGAAGAGGTTGGTCGCCCCGCGGTCGGCCGGGGTGAACTGCGCATGTCCGGATGGCGCGGACAGGGCGCTCGCGATCAAGAGGAGGAGCTTCCATGCGACGGGTGGACGTCCCGGTCGATGCGCGAGACGCGACAAGGGGAAGGAGAGTTTGGGGTTCATCGGCGGGAAGTTTGAGGAGTTCAGCGGAGTTTGAGAACACAGACCTTCCTGCGTGATACTACGCGGTAGCAAATCTTCAATAAACGGTCAAGAGGATTCTTTGATTTTATGCAATCCTTGGCAAAGGCCGTTTCGCATCCAGAGGCCTCCTGTCAGGAAGATGAAGCCGCTTCCCATCGAGTGCGTCGTCGGTGGTTCAGCCGGCGGCCCGCCTGATCTCTCGCGCCATGGAGCGGGGGGGCGTTCGTCGTCGAGATCAATCCCGAGCCGACGCCGGTGTCCGCGGCGGTGGATGCGGCGATCCCTCTGCCGGTGGAACTGGCCCTGCGGCGGATCGAGGAGGCGCGGGCGCGAAAACCGTCTTCGGATTCGTCCGATCCGGATCGTCCCGACGGGTCTGCCCGCAGGATTCGC
>JABWAM010000105.1 GCA_013360985.1 Verrucomicrobiia bacterium
CCATGGGGACCTCGTAGGCGACGCCGTCGAGTTCGAAACGGACGGAGGCGTTCCCTTCGCGCAGATTGACGAGTTGTCCGCCGCCGTCGGGATGCGTTCCCACGAAGCGCACCGGACAGAAGGCGTCTGCAACGACCTCGCGGACGTTCGCGTCGTCGCTGTTCGCCACGATCAAACCGTTGCGCGGGACGAGGTGGACGAGGCGGCGAAAGGCGAGTTTGATCGCCTCGAGGTTCTCGAAGATGTCCGCGTGATCGAACTCGAGGTTGTTGATGACGACCACTTCGGGAAGGTAATGGAGAAATTTCGAGCGTTTGTCGAAGAAGGCGGTGTCGTATTCGTCGCCTTCAAGGACGGTGAAAGCGCCCTCGCGGAAGAGCGCGCCGCGGCCGAGGTTATTGGGGAGGCCGCCAATCATCCAGCTCGGTTGGAGGCCGGCGGATTCGAGAATCCAGGCGAGCATCGCGGTGGTCGTCGTCTTGCCGTGGGTGCCGGCGACCACCAGGTTGCGCCGCCCCTGAAGCAGGAATTGGCGAAGGACTTCGGGAAGAGAGGCGTAGCGGAGGCGGCGCTCCAAAGCGGCTTCGAGCTCGGGGTTGCCGCGCGAGATCGCGTTGCCGACGACCAGGAGGTCGCAGGAGTCCGGGAGATTTTCCGGGGCGTAGCCGAGGCGGATCGGAATGCCTTGCTCCTCGAGGAATTGGGACATCGGCGGATAGACGTTGGCGTCGGAGCCGGTGACGGTGTGGCCGAGTCCGCGGAGGGCGGCGGCCGTGGAAGCCATCGCCGTGCCGCAGAGACCGAGAAAATGGAGATGCATGGGGAGCGAATGAAGGGAGGCGAAAAGCGGCGTCGAGGAGAGAGGAGCGGCGCCCAAAAGGGAAGTCCGGAAAAGGCGCGCGCGGCAAGTCTTGTTCGCTCGGCGTCTTCATGATTGGATCGGAGCCGTCTTCCGGCCCCACCCGACATGATCCGCGCCTTCATTCTCAGCGGAGAAATCTTCGGATTGTTGATGGTGCCGATCGTGCTGATTCGCAAACGGCATCCGGTGTCGGCCTGGGCGTGGAGCCTCACGGTCGTCTTCATCCCATGGCTCGGGGTGCTGTTGTTTTTGATCTTCGGCGCGCAAAGGATTCGGCGGCGATTGCGAAAAAAGATCGAACATCGTTCCCGTTTTTTGCGGCTGTGGGTTTCCGCGGTGCCGCGGAGAAAGGATGCGAGCCCTTCATCCGGGTGGGCGGGGATGGACGCCTTCACGCTGCGGGTGGGCGGCGCGCCGGCGAGCGAAGGAAACGATCTGGCGCTTTACTCCGGCGGGATCGAGGCCTTCGCGGCGAAGCGCGAGGCGATCCTCGCGGCGAAACATCATGTCCATGCCGAATACTTCATTCTGAAGGACGACGCTACGGGGCGCGCGTTCGCGGAGCTTCTTTGCGAAAAGGCGCGCGCGGGCGTCAAAGTCCGTCTCCTCGTGGACGCCGTCGGCGCGCGCCGCGCGGGAGGCTTGCTCCAGCGGGTGCGTCAGGCCGGCGGCGAGGCGGCGGAATTCCTGCCGTATCGCCTCTGGCGCGGGTCGCTGATCTCCGGACTGAGAAACCACCGCAAGATCCTCGTGTGCGATGGGAGCGTCGGATTTATCGGCGGGCTCAACATCGGCGATGAATACGTGAACGAATCTCCGCGATTTCGCTCGTGGCGCGACACGCACGCGCGCGTCCGCGGGCCGGTCGTTCTCGCCCTGCAGCGGGTATTCGCGGAAGACTGGGATTTCGCGACCAACGAGATGTTGGCCGGCGAACGCTGTTTCCCTCGGCCGCGCACCGACGGGCATGAACGGCTCCAGCTCTCCTGGTCGGGGCCCGACCAAGACGCCAACGCGACGCGCGAGACCTTTTTCGCGGCGATGATCTCGGCGCGGCAGCGCCTGTGGATCGCAACCCCGTACCTGGTGCCCGACGGGGCGCTGCTCGCGGCGCTCCATTCCGCGGCGATGCGCGGCGTGGATGTCCGCATCCTGACGCAATCGTGGCCGCCCGACCATCAGATCGCCTGGTGGGCGGGACGCTACTTCTGGGAGGAACTGCTGGCTTCCGGGGTGCGGATCTACGAGTACACCGAAGGCATGATGCACGCGAAGGTGATGTTGGCCGACGGGGCGTGGGCGTCGGTGGGCACGGCAAACTTCGACGTGCGGAGCATCCGCCTGAATTTCGAGGTCAACCTGCACATCCACACGCCGGGGACCGTGGCCGAACTGGTCGCCCAATTTCGTCGCGACCTGCGTGCGTCGCGCGAAGTCCGCTTCGGCGTGTTTCGTCGCCGCCCTCTGCGGCATCGCCTCGCGGAGAACGTCTGCCGCCTCTTCTCGCCCTTGCTGTAACGCTCCGCCCGCGCGCCGCGAACGGCGTCAGCGTCGCGCGCGCTCCTCGCGGTGGCCGGACACCTCGGCGGCATGCTCGGTGAAGGAACGGCCGACCCCGCGGGGCGCCACGGTGGAATCGATCTTCCCCTGCTGAAACTCGTCCCACATTGGGGACATGCCTCGGAGTCTCTCGACGACCTTTGCCATCGTCTCGATCACGTAGTCCATCTCTTCCTCGGTGTTCTCCTTGCCGAGAGTCATGATGATCGAGCCTTGGGCGAGGGCATGATCGAGCCCGATCGCCGTCAAGACGTGGGAGACCTTCAGCGACTTCGAGACGCAACTCCCGCCGCTCGCGACGCAGACGCCCAGATGATCGAGGAGAAGGAGCTGGCCTTCGCCCTCGATGAACTCGGCGGCGAGCGAGACGTTGGTGGGCAAGCGCAACGGGCCGCTCGGCGGGCCGTTGAACTTGAGGTAGGGCACCTTCGCGGCGAGACCGGCCATGAGCCGTTTTTGGAGCGCACGGACTTTTTCGGCGCGTTGGGGGAGTTCCTTGCGCGCGATCTCCGCGGCGAGGCCGCCGCCCACGATGGCGGGAACGTTCTCGGTGCCGGCCCGGCGGCCGTTCTCCTGCACGCCCCCGTGGAGGATCGAGACGAGGCGCGCCTTGCGGTTACGATAGAGGACGCCGACCCCTTTCGGCCCGTAGAAACGATGCGGCGCGAAAGAGAGCAGATGGATGCCCATCGCTTTCACGTCAATCGGCGTCCAACCCGCGCTGGCGGTGGCATCGCAGAAAAAGGCGATCCCGCGTTCCGCCGCGATCTTCCCGATCTCGGCGACGGGTTGAATCGCGCCAATGTCGTGGTTCGCGTGATGGACGGCGATGAGGATCGTCTGATCGGTGAGCGCCTCGCGGAGCTTGTCGAGACGGAGGATGCCTTGCGCGTCCACCGGCACCTTAGTGGAGGTGAATCCCTGCTTTTCGAGAAAGGCGATGGATTCGAGCACGCTCGGGTGCTCGGTCTCGCTCAGCACGAGGTGATTGCCTTTGCGCTGATTGGCGTAGGCGACCCCTTTGACGGCGAGGTTGTTGGCCTCAGTGCCGCCGCTCGTCAAGAGGATATCGTCGGCGTTTTCAGCGCCGATCAGGAAGGCAAACTGCTCCCGCGCGCGCCGCAGCGCCTCGCGCACCTGGAGACCGTAGCGGTGGAGGCTCGAAGGATTGCCGAACGCCTCGGTAAAAAAGGGTTTCATCGCCTCGAAGACCCGCGGATCCACGGGCGTCGAGGAAAGGTGGTCGAGAAAGACGGGCGGACGCGGCATCCCCAAGCCTCACGCCTTGGCTGGTTCGCCCTTCGTCGGAGCGGAGGCGGCCTCGGGATGCTTTTTCACGTAGTCCTCAAGCGCGGCCTTGAGGGCTTCTTCCGCGAGAACCGAACAGTGGATCTTCACCGGAGGCAGCCCGCCGAGCGCGTCCACGACCTCCTGATTCGAAAAACTCATCGCTTCCTCGACGGTGCGGCCCTTGATGAGTTCGGTGGCCATCGAACTCGAGGCGATGGCCGAACCGCAGCCGAAGGTCTTGAAACGGGCGTCCTTGATGCGGCCATCCTCGATCTTCAGCGAGATTTTCATGATGTCGCCGCAGGCGGCGGCGCCCACTTCGCCGACGCCGTCGGCCGAGGGCAGATCGCCCATGTTCCGCGGGTTCATGAAGTGGTCCATCACCTTCTCGTTATAGAGGGTGTATTCCTTGTTGTTGTTCATCTTCGTCTCCGATCTATGAAAGGAAATCGGGCTCGTTTTGTCCCAAATCAAGATATGGGCTTCCGCGAACCTGTCAACTGAGAGGTCCATCCCTCACTCCTCGCGGCGGCGGCGCCATGCGCTCTTTTCTCGGGAAGCGTATGCGGTTTTGGGCTTGCGCTTTCGGGCGGCAGCGGATTCCTTGGGCGTCCCCCATGGCCTTTCTGAAGCACTTCTTCCTCGCGGGCGGCGTCTTCATGATTCCGATGGTGATCTGCTCCGTGATCGGTCTGGCCATCATCATTGAACGCACCATCGCCTTGATGCGGCGACGCGTGATCTCGGACGAGATGGTCGCCACGGCGCAGGACTTTCGCGCGGGAGGAGACGTGCAGGCCCTCCACGCGGCGGCCGTCCGCGACGGCACCGTCTTTTCCCGCGTCCTCCAGACGGCGCTTTCCCATCTCGATTCGCCGAAAGCGGATACCATCGACGCCCTCCAGGTGCGCGCGCGCGCCGAGGCGGCGCAGCTCGAGCGCGGCCTGGTGACCCTGGAGATCATCGTGGGCGTCGCGCCGCTGTTGGGGCTGCTCGGCACGGTCTCGGGGCTTATCCGCGTCTTCGCCGAGTTCGGGCGCGGCGGCGAATCCATCGCCGAGGCCGTCGGCATCGCGGCGGGCATCGCCGAGGCGTTGAACATGACGGTCGCCGGTTTGGTCGTCGCGATTCCCGCCTTGATTTTCCACGCCTACTACACCAAGCGCGTCGAGCATTACATGTCGGAGATGGAAGGCCTTTGCCTCGATCTGATCGCCAAGCTCTATCGCCAGCACGGGTGATAGTTCCGGTCGTTTCCGGTGAAGTTTTACGAAAAACGTCGGCGGCATCCCACGATCATCGTGGTCACGATGATTGACATCTTTTGCGTCCTGCTCATCTTTTTTATCGTCGCAACCACCTTCCGCCGCAGCAATCCAGCCATCAAGATCGCCCTGCCGGAAGCGACGACCGGCCAGCCCGTCAGCACTGCGGAACCGGTCCTCCTAACCGTGTCGGCGGACGAAAAAATTTATCTCGATGCGAAGGAAGTCCCGCTCGTCCAACTCCGAGAGACCTTGCGCCAAATCGGCGGCCGAACGCCACAGCCCGCGCTCGCGATGCAAGCAGACCGGAAGGCCTCCTTCGGATTCATCGTCAAGGTCATGGACGCCGCCAAGGAGGCCGGGTTCACCTCGCTGCCGGCGTTCATCGAGCAAGGAAACACAGCCCCTCCCTGATCTCCGCGCATGGATGCGCGGGACCGCCCCGCGTCATTCCTCGCGCATGCGGAAAGTCGAGCGGAGATTTCACCTTGGAAGCGTGAAAGATCCAGGCTAAGGATGGATCCTTCGCCCCTCCGCTCCTGCCTTCATGGCGCACGAATCCTCCAGTTCCTCTCCTTCCGAGGCCGATCTCCCGCGGCGTCCGGCGCGCGCCGAGAATCTCGAGTTCGATTTCGGCAAGCCCGCGAAAACCGCGTCGGACGCTTCGTCCGATCCTCGCCCGCCGATCCAGGAAGCTTCCGAATCCGCCGCGCCACGGGAAACGCGCCCCCCAAACCGAATCGTTATTTCGGAGGACGAAGAGGAAGCGCCGTCTCAGGAAAAGCCCGCTCCTTCGAGGCCTGAAGCGCGTCCATCCAAACCGCGGCCTCAGTCCGAATCCGCTCCACCGCCTCCGCGCGCTTCCCGATCCGAAGAGCCTCCGAAAGAAATTCCGAAAACCGATTCTCACGACCGAACCAAGGAATCCCCCATGAGCACCCCCTCGTTCAACGCTTACCGCCAAAACGTGCAACGCCAATCTCGCGAGCAAAAGCTGTTCGGCACAGTCGTCGGCGCCCTTGTCTACGCGCTGGTCGGGGCGGTCCTCCTCGTCGCCGGGCTCGCCGCCTATGGAGGCTACGTCCTTTCCCGCCAGATCAAGGAGCAAAGCGCCACGATCTCGGAGATGGAAGGCCGCTTCAACGCGCAGCTTGCCGCGCTATCCGACTCCCTCAAAGAGACGCGCGACACCGTGGAGACGCTCGAAAGCACGAGCCAAGCGCAAAGAGCGCAGATCGCCGGCTTAACCGCCCAACTCATCGAAAACCGCGCTCAGACCAAGAAGGAGCGCGACGCTCTTCAAAGCCGACTCCAGCGCATCGAAGGCCGCATCTTCGAGCTCGAGCGCAAGACCTCCAGCAGCATCTGGTCCCGGTGATTTCTCCCCTCGAGCTGCGTCGCATCCTCACCGAATGGCGAACGCGGCTGCAGCGCGTTCAGGCCATTCTCGCGCCGCCCGTTTGGGATGAATCGGAATGGAGCCGGTTCGGGCGCGCGCTGCTCGCTCTGCTCCAGCAGCATGGCGCGACCTGGTCGGCCGAAAACCAGACCTATTGGGACCTGCGATGGAACCTCCGCGACGGCGGCGAACTGATCTGCCAGGCCGAAGCCTCCGGGCCGTCGAAAATTTCTCTCGTGGTCGCCCAGACCGGCGGCTGGGTGCGGGAAGCCGAAAGCTACACCTGGTTCTGGATGGAAATCGGCCCGGACGGCGATCTGCTCCGCGAGCCGTATTGGGTCGAAGGCACCTGGCGCGAGGCGCTCATGACCCTGCTCGTTCCCTACCAATATCAAGCTGGCTACTTCCTCGCGGGCGCAGCGCCCACGCCGCCTTCGCTCATGCTTGCTCATGCCGCGGCGGCGTCCGACAGCGCGAAGCCGCAAGCGTCTCCGACCGCCGATTGATTCGCGCGCCCGCCTTCCGCTTTTCGCATGCGCCTGCAGTCTCACGCCAAAATCAACCTCTGGCTCCGCGTCCTCGGCAAGAGGACCGACGGATTCCATGAAGTGGAGACGCTCATGCTGCCGATTGGATTGGCCGATGAGATCGTTCTCGAAAATCACGCCGAAAGCCGGATCGAATTCGCGTGCGACGATCCCGCGCTCCCAACCGATTCCCGCAATCTCGCGCGTCGCGCCGCGGAACTTTTTCGGGAACGCTGCGCCCCGGCGCGCGGCGCGCGGATCCGTCTCGCCAAACGAATCCCGCTCGGCGCGGGGCTCGGCGGCGGATCCTCGAATGCCGCGACCGTCCTCGTCGGTTTGAACCGCCTCTGGGAAACCGCTCGAACCGACGGCGAAATCGAAAAGCTTGCCGCAGAAATCGGATCGGACGCCGCGTTCTTCGTCAAGAATCGCCCCGCGCTTTGCGCCGGCCGCGGAGAACGCCTTGCCCCGGTCGTTTCTCCGCGCGCGCAGCCGCTCCTCCTGGCCCACTTCGGTTTCGGCAGCGCCACCGCCTGGGCCTACCACAATCTCGGCGCCGGATCCGTCGGCGCGTCGAGACGGGCGGCTCCCAAGGAATTCGAAATTGCCCGGCGCGCGTTCCTCTCGGGAAAAACCGATCCGCTCGCGCCCGATCTCTTGCTCAACGACCTCGAGAAACCGGTCTATCGGAAGTTTCCGATTTTGGAGATCGCGAAAGAATTTCTCCTCGCGCAAACCGGCGTTCGCGGCGCGATGATGAGCGGCAGCGGCTCGACGCTCTTCGCCCTCCTTACCGCGCCGGAGGCCGCCGAGGAACTCGTCCGCGCGCTGCGCGCGCATTTCGGCGAAAACGTCTGGACCTGGTCCGGCGTCACCTTGGATGCATCCGCCGACGATCTCAAGCGCGGCGCAACCGAAACGCTTCGCGATTGCCTCCCGTGCCCTCCTCTGGCAGACTCCGGCTCGTCCAACGCGCGCTGTTAGCTCAGGGGTAGAGCATCACCTTGACACGGTGGGGGTCGCAGGTTCAAATCCTGCACAGCGCACCATTTTTCCAGATGGAAATCCAAGTAGAAGAGGGCCCCGTCCATCGGCGCCTCCTCAAGCACTGGTGGGCCGAGGCAACCGGTGCTCAGGTAGGAAAAAAGCTCCGCCGGAAGGCCTAACAGAGGCGTGCCAGCATCGCGGTTGGCAAACGCCGGTCAGGTGGCCTCGAAGCCTTGGCTGGTGAACTTCAAGGTGCGGCAGTTCTCAGTCACCGTGCGCACCACGTTCTCGGGCCCCAAATCCACGGATCAACTCAATTTTCAGAGAGCAACCCTCATCATCATCCATGGAGGATCGGGGGGGTGGGTTGTGTCGAGATTTCCGACTCCCCACAAGAGGGTGCGACGGCTCGGCCGGCGGCCTCGCCCTCCCTTTCCACCGTCCATGCTTGAGAAAAATCCGCTCGGTCGCGAAGCGAGGGAGGGCGCCGCCGCCGGCGGCGCCGAGGCAGGGAGTGCTACCTTCCGCCCATGAAACTGGAGTTCTCCATCCTTCAGGAGTTCGGCCAGCATCTCGCGGATGGTTCCCGGGCCGCGGAGTTTCGCATGGGGCGGATTGATCCGCACATGGGCATTTGTCCCGAGATCGTGCTGGACTTCACAGGGGTGTGGGCCGCCAACAGCTCGTTCATCAACGCGCTGGTGTCCAGCTTGGTGGAGCAGCATGGGCAGCGTGCCCTGAACATCTTGGTGTTCAAGGGATGCAATCCCGTCCTCCGTGTATTGGTGGAGGCCGCCATCGCCCTTGGTCTCCCAAAGGCCAATCAATTGGTCAGAGCCTGACATTTCCTTGCGCTCCCTGCGGAGGGGCTCACCTTCCCGCCGAGTTCCCATGTGCCGCGGAGGCGCTGCGAAGAGGGCCCCTCGTTTCCCGACTGGAAACCTTGTCGGAGATGGAAGGCGCCGCAGTGGCAGAAGGCGATGAAGCGGCGGCGTTGACCGCAGCCCCTTTCACAGCAATGAATGAGTCGGGATTCATCGATCGAATAGCCAAAGGAATCCTCACGGGGAGAGTCGTACAGCGGTTCTCGCCATGGCGAGACATTCCGCGACCCATTCCGCGGGGGTGCGGGTGATCGCCATGTCCTTGAGGAGGGCGAACGGATGCGCCCGGGCCCTCGACAGGAGCCGAACCATCGCTTCCGCGGCGCCAAGGTTCATGGAGTGGATGATCACGGGCGTCTTGAGACGTCCCGAGGTTCGCAGGTGGAGGGCGACATCTCTTCCTGTCCCGATCGGCTCGGCCAGATCGTGGTCGAGAAAGACGAGATCGAACTCCGTCTTCCCAAGGAGTTCAATCGCTCCCTGGGCCGTGTCGGCCACGGCCAGCTCGTGCCCGTCGCACTGGCGGCGGAAAAAGGCCAGTCGGGTCTCGCTGTCCTCAACGATCAGGATGCGCATACGTCCGAACAGACGGAGAATCGACCTGCTTCTTTCACGCTGCGGTTGGCTTTATGCGAGATCCAACAAGGGTTGGCGTGATCGGTTTCGCGAGGACCTTTATCTCCTAGTCTGACGGGATCGATTTCAGTTTCTTCCGCAGATCCTCAAGATCCCTTCCCAAATCTTGAAAGCCCTCTCTGAGACGAGCCAGGTGCTCCGCCGCGGCGGACCGCCCCTTCTCGCGCAGTTGGGCCGAGCGGTCCTCGAGCAAGGAGCGCACCTTGCGGACCGTCTCCTCGGCGGACTCCTTCCCTTCGCGTTCGGCGCGCGCCACGAGATCCTCGATCTCTTTCTCGATCTCCCGCCATGGGCTGTCCGATTCCTGCGCGCGAAAGGGCGCATTGTCGAGACGCGGCATGCCCTGGCCCATTCTGGGCAGGGCGTCTCCTTGGCGTCCCGCGACACGCTGCGCCAGCATCCAGACGAGCCCCGCGAGGGCCGCGACCAGCAGCAACAAGGCAAGCGCTTTCAGGACGCGGCACACCAGGGCGATCCCCGCCAGCACGATCAGGAGAATCGCGATCGCGATCAGGAAGTTCATACGCGCCTCCGGAGAAAACCCCGGTCATGCTCGCGGGAAACCGAGATCCGGTCAAGCCCGGCAGACGGATTGCTTGCCGCCGACGTCCTCGTCGTTTCGGAAATTCTCGACGGTTTCCTCTTGCCTTCCGCGCGGGATTCCTGCAGGGGAGACTCGATGCCCGCGAGCGCCGAACAGGAAAGTGCGCCGGTGATCCCTTCCACGCCTCCCTCCGCCGAGCCACCGCCGCCGGTCAGGTCTCATCGGACCAAGCGAAAACGGCGCCATCGCCGTTATCCAGTGGGAGAAGAGTCCGGCGTTCTCCCGATGCGGGTGGTGGCGGTCGTCCTCGCGCTGCTGGCGACCGGGACCGCCGTGGCGTTTTTTCTTTACGGCCCCCAGATTCTCAAGTGGCTCGCGTGGCCTTTCCCCGACTGAGTCGGGAGGCGTTTCCAGCCTTTCCCGCGGAGGCGTCCTCCTTGGGGGCGCGAGGGATCCCGGTCAGCGGCCTACCGACCGATAGCGGATTCCCGCCGAAGCCATCGCCGCAGGATCGAAGAGGTTGCGCGCGTCGAGGACAAACGGATGGAGCATCGCCGCGCGGAGTCTCGCGAGGTCCAGTCCGCGGAACTCGTCCCATTCCGTCATAAACAGGAGCGCGTCGCATCCCTCGGCGACCTCGTACGGATTCGAGCCGAAGATCGCTTCGCGCAAGACCTCGCGCGCTTTCTCCATCGCCTTGGGATCGTAGGCGCGCAGACGAACGCCCTCGGCGAGCAGGCGAGAGGCGAGAGAGATCGCCGGCGATTGACGGATGTCGTCGGTGTTCGGCTTGAAGGCGAGGCCGAGGATGCCCACGGTCTTTCCTTTGAGGACCCAGAGCTCCTGCCGAAGTTTTTGATAACAACGATCGAGCGCGCTCGCGTTGATTTTTTGGACTTCGCGCAGGAGGCGGAAATCGCAGCCGAGTTGATCGGCGATCTTGATGAAGGCGGCGATGTCTTTGGGAAAACAGGAGCCGCCGTAGCCGGGTCCCGCGTTGAGGAAGGCGCGCCCGATGCGTTTGTCGAATCCCATGCCGTTGACGACTTCCTCGATGTTCGCGCCGGATTTCTCGCAGATCTCGGCGAGGGCGTTCGCGTAAGAAATTTTGAGGGCGAGAAAGGAGTTCGAGGCGTGCTTGATGAGTTCGGCCGAGTTGATGTCGGTCACGATGAAGTTCGGGCAGGCGAACGGGGCGTAGAGCTCGCGCAGGAGAGGAGCCGGCCGAGGCGACATGACCCCGATGACGATCCGATCGGGGTTCATGAGGTCTTCGATCGCCGAACCTTCGCGGAGAAACTCGGGGTTGGAGACGACGTCGAAGTCGGCCTTGTGCTTGTTGTAGCGGCGGATGGTCTCGGCGACTTTTTCGCCCGTCTTCACGGGGACGGTGCTCTTATCCACGATCACCGTATATTTCTTGAGGCTGTCGGCGATCGCTCGGGCGACCGCCTCGATGAAGCTCAGGTCTACCGAACCGTCGTCGAGCGGCGGCGTTGGCACCGCGATGAAGACCATCTGTCCATGCTCGACCCCTTCCGCCGTGCTCGACGTGAAACGCAGTCGTCCGGCGGCGGTGTTGCGCTTCACCATCTCTTCGAGCCCCGGTTCGTAGATCGGGAGACGTCCCGATTGGAGAATGGCGATCTTTTTCGCGTCGTTGTCCACGCAGACGACGTCGTGCCCTTTCTCGGCGAAGCAGGCGCCGGTCACGAGGCCGACGTATCCGGAGCCGACGAGGGTGACTTTCATGGCGGGAAGGCAACCTACGCGCAGGCGCTTCCCGCGCAAGCACGGATTTTCGAAGAAACGATTTCGGCGGCGCGAAGCGTCTCTCCCGGTTGGGCGTTCCGGCCTTATCCGCGGCGCGCCCGACGTCCTTATTCGCCGGTCGGTTTTGCGGCGGCCTCGAGCAGCTGTTGGAGGAGGGCGTTCCGCGCGTCTTCGGCGCGCGCGGTCTCTCCGGCCACCCAGGCGGCGAACGGACGCACATCGGCCGGCGACGGATCTTTCGGGGCGTTCGCGCTCTTCAGCCACGCCTTCCAACGGGCCAAGCCTTCGGCGTCTTTCCCTTCCTTGAAGAGCTTCGCGACGGGGCGGAGCGCGGCCGCCTGCGACGCGTTGGGGCCAGGCGCATGGGGAAGCGCCGCGAGGGCGCGCTGTTTTTCAATAAGCTGGCGCTGTTGATCGCGGAGCTCGCGTTCGAGGGGTTGGCGCAGGCCGATCTCGCGGCTTGGAATCGCGAGGAGCCGATCGTTGAGGCGATCGATCGCCACCTCGATCTTGCGGATCTCCAAAGTCAGAGCCTCGCGGTTCGGATTCGCGGGGAGTTCGGCTGCCCGCGCGGCGAAGACGCCGAGCGCGCCGAGCGTTAGGAAAAGCGCCCTCAACATGCCTCAGCGTTAACCTGAATCGGTCGCGCTTCCAAGGAGAAAAATCTTTGGATCCCTTTGAGATTGAAAAGCGCGCGCGCCTTCGGTAAACGCCGGGGCGATGTCTTCCCGCGCGCGTCCACAACCCTCCGTGGAAAACGTGATCGCGGTGATCATGGGCGGCGGGCAGGGAACGCGGCTGGCGCCGCTGACCCGCCTGCGCGCAAAGCCGGCGGTGCCGCTGGGCGCGAAGTTTCGTCTCGTGGACATCCCGATCAGCAACTGCATCAATTCGGATATCCGTCGGATCTATCTGCTGACTCAATTCAACAGCGCTTCGCTCCACCGCCACATCCTGCAGGCCTACCGTTTCGACCGTTTCTCCCGGGGGTTCATCGAAATTTGCGCGGCTCAGCAAACCCTCGACAACCTCGGATGGTATCAAGGAACGGCGGATGCCGTGCGCCGAAACTTGCGCTACATCGCCGATATGCGGCCCGAGTACGTGGTGGTTTTGTCGGGCGATCAACTGTATCGGATGGATTACCGCCTCCTCCTGCGCCAGCACGTGGAAACCGGCGCGGACATCACGGTCGCCGCGCTTCCGGTGCCGATCGAGAAGGCGGGCGGGCTCGGAATTTTGCAGACGGATGAAAGCGGCCGCATCGTGCGTTTCGTGGAGAAGCCGAAAGACGCGGCGACACGCGAGTCGCTGAGGATGCCCTCCTCGATGCGCAGCCGTCTCCAGCCGGGAAAGGGGACGGGCGACTGCCTCGCCTCGATGGGAATCTACGTGTTCAACGCGGACGTGCTGACGGAGACGCTGGACAACGATCGGGTGGATTTCGGTAAAGATATCATTCCCGGTTCGATCGCGGCGCGACAGGTTTACGCTTACGTCTTTCAAGGGTATTGGGAGGACATCGGGACGATCCGGGCGTTCTTCGAGGCGAACCTCCAGATCACGCGACCCAACCCGCCCTTCAACTTTTTCGACAGCGCGGCGCCGATTTATACGCGGGCGCGGCATCTGCCCGCCTCGCTGGTCAGCGGGGGAAGCTTCAAGGAAACGGTGATCGCGGAAGGATGTCTCATCGAGGCGGGGGTCAAGTTGGAGCGCACCCTGGTGGGAATCCGTTCCGTGATCGGCGAGGGGTGCGACCTGCGGGAGTGCGTCCTCATGGGCAACGATCATTATGAAGACTCCGCCGGAGGCGGCGATCCCCCGCTCGGGATCGGCGCGCGCAGCGTCGTCCGCAGGACGATCGTGGACAAGAACGTCCGCATCGGAGCGGACTGCGTGATCACGCCCGAGGGGAAATCCGCGCGCGCGGACGAGGAACTCTATTGCATCCGGGACGGCATCGTGGTGATCCCCAAAGGAACGGTGATCCCCGCTGGAACAAGAATTTAAGAAAATCGCAAAAAAGGCTTGCGCGCGGATAAAAGTCGGCTAGAGTCCGCGGCGAACCAAGTCACCGTCAACCAAGTCGAGTCTTCCTTTGTCGGATCGTTTGCAGAGTCAGCGTGCTATTCGCGAATGCGGCGACCGTCTGTTCCGACGTGGAGCAGAGAGGGCGACCCCGACTCGTTGACCCAAAGACCAACGCACCTGAAAGGAGCACACCACATGGGGAACCGCCTTTACGTCGGGAACCTCTCGTACCACACCACCCAAGATTCGCTTCGCGACCAATTTGCCCAGGCGGGCACGGTCTCGAACGTGGACCTCATCATGGACAAGTTCACCGGCCGCAGCCGGGGATTTGCCTTCGTCGAGATGGCGACCGATGAGGAAGCCAAGAAAGCGATCGAACTCTTCCACGGAAAAGACGTGGATGGGCGCGCGCTGACGGTCAACGAAGCCCGTCCGCGCGAAGAACGCGCCCCGCGCAGCGGTGGCGGCGGCGGATTCGGTGGCGGCCGTGGCGGTGGCGGTGGATACGGCGGTGGTGGTGGTCGCGATCGCGGCAACCGCTACTAATTCAGTTTTATTCGCAGGTGCGGGATTCGTGAAAACGGGTCCCGCGCCCTTTTCTTTCGACTCCGAACGGCTGGCCCGCTGGTCGCCATCGGAATAAGTCTCCAGCGGGCAGTTTATTGCACGACACTCGCAGAAAGTATTAATGAGCCAGCAGGAACAGCATATTGAATTGGAAGGTCGGATTTTGACCGTGCTCGCCGGAACGATGTTTCGCGTCGAGCTCGACAACAAGCATCAGGTGCTCGCCACGATTTCGGGCAAGATGCGCAAGCGCTTCATCCGCCT
>JABWAM010000106.1 GCA_013360985.1 Verrucomicrobiia bacterium
CACACCCATGCTCGGCAGTCAGGCTACCTGTCTGATGTGAGCCATTGACAGGGGTGGTACGTTCCAACCACCTAGTTTCTGCGTGCGTTATTCTGGGCATACGTTCGATTAAAGTGAACGCATGAGGGTCGCCCGTCCGCTGGATCATGACGCGCCCGTTTCCCGAAACACGGTGAGGGACACGAAGGGTTTGCGGAGAGGTCACCGGCGCACACGACGCTTGAGAAGAGCAATTCCCAGAGCGCCCAATCCCACAAGGGCGATCCCGGACGGCTCCGGAATGGCGCCGAAGAAGATGTTGTCAATAAAGACGCTGCTTTGGCCCGTTTGGCCGCTGTTCACCCAGCCGTCATTGATGAAGATGGCGCCGTCCGGGACATCAGGGTTGAGCGCGAGATGATCCACCTGTCCAAGCACCGTGCCGTTGCTGACGACGGAAAGACCGTAGTAGTTGCTCACCGGGGTAACGTTGACGCGAAAGCTGTACCAGACGTTCGGAATGATGGTCACTCCGAGGTTGGTTTCGAGCAGCGAACTGGTCCCATACTGCGCCTTGACCTGACCGTTGTTGACCAGAACGTTCATGTAGCTGCCGTAGGCGGCGGAGGCGGAGTTCCAGAGTTGGAATCGGAACTGGTTGGCGGTGTTCGTGCTGAAGCGCGCGTCGAACGCAAAGAGATCGTTGCTGTGATACGGCAAATAGGCGCTCCCCAATCCAAGCTTGTACATGTAACTTGCGCCGAGCGTGAAATCCCCCATGTCGCGGATCTCCAGGCTGTTGGAGGGGCTCACGAATTGGGCGGAAGTGACGGCGACGGTGGAGCCTGCCGAGGGTTGAACGCCGACCGTCCAGCCGGAGGGCGGCAGACCGACCGTGCCAGTGTCGAAGGTGAAGTTCGTGCTCTGCGCGAGAGCGGACGATCCAAGGATAAGGGCGGTGAGGAGCGGGACGAGCGCGGGTATCTTCCGCACGGCGGCGATGGTTTTCATGGTGATCTTCGGGTTAATGTTTCGGAGGAGTCGTGGTTTCGCGGGAAATCAAGCGGACGGGAAAAACCTGGCGACGGTCCGTACTGCCGACCCGATGCGCCAGGAGATCGAGCAAGAGTTGGGAGGCTGCAAGCCCCATTTTCAGGCGGGGCTTGGCGAGCGTCGTGAGCGCGGGATGAAAGTGGCGGGCGATCGGCGAATCGTCGAAGCCGATCACGGAGAGATCTCGGGGAATCTCCCGACAATACTCTTCCAGCGCGCGGATCACCCGCAGAGCGAGCGCGTCGTTCTGAACGAAAAGCAGCGTCGGCCATGCCGCGCGCCGCGTTCGCGGCCCAAGGGCGGCGCGCAACGCGCCCCAGATCTCGCCGGCGTCCGCGTCGGAAGAGACGCGCGCCGTCTGATCAAGGCGGCACGCAACCCCCGCAAGCTGGCGTCCCGCCCGACATTCGCGCAAACGCCCCGCGAAGGCGGCGTCCTCGGCGCCAAGGAAGATGGCGTGGCGATGACCGAGTTCCTCGGCGTGTATCCACGCCTCGCGATAACCATGAACATGGTCGGCGATCACGCTTGTCGTTCCTCGGTCGGTCAGGTCCGCGTTGAGCATGACCATGGGAACCTTCGCGCGAATCAGGTATTCGGTGGCTTCCGCATCGAGGCCGAGATTGATGAAGCCCCGGGTCTGCCGCATTTCCACCAGGGTTCGGACCAAATCCACATCGGGTTGATCGGGGCGCAGGTAGGCGATCTCAAAGCGCGACTTCCAGGCATCGAATCCTTCGATAAGCCCGTTGAGATAGTCGTTGAAAAGAAGGCGTCCGGAATCCTGGTGATTCGCGGGCCGACGGACGACCATGGAAACGGGAGGGGCGGCGGTCCGATATCGCCGCGTCGCCGCGAATTGGTGCGATGGCGATGCGCGGGTTGGATCGCCCACGATGGTTCCTCGCGCGCGCCGGCGATGCACGAGCCCTTCCCGCGCCAGCAGCCCGAACGCGCGATCCACCGTCTGCGGCGCGAGCCCGAGAGAACAGCCCAACTCAAGACATGTGGGCAGGCGTCTCCCCTTCGGGATGAGTCCACGGCGGATCCGGTCGCGGTAAAACTCCGCAACCTGAACGATGAGCGACTGTCCGCTGTCGAAATCAAGACGGGGAAGAGAGTCGCCTCCCTCTTCCTGGATTGCGGACATTATCTTTTTCTCCACTTTTCTATTATTTCAAAAACCTCTTTCGAGGTCAAGCGATTTTCCGTTTTTCTTTCACCGGAAGGACGGCGCGAAACACCCGAGTCCGGCATGCGCTTTCAAGATCTTCGGGCTACGGCGGATCGGGAGGGATCTCTCGGGAGAACCGCCGGTATGCCCCAAATCCACGGATCCGCTCGATTTTCAGAGAGCTTCCTTCCTCATCATTCATGGAGGACCGGGTGGGTGGGGCGTGTCGAGATTCCAGACTCCCCACAAGAAGGGTGCGACGGCTCGGCCGGCGGCCTCGCCCTCCCTTTCCACAGTCTATGCTTGGGAAAAATCCGCTTGGTCGCGAAGCGAGGGAGGGCGCCGCCGCCGGCGGCGCCGCGGCAGCGGCTTGAGCCCAAAATGTGGCGAGGGCGTCGCAGGTTCCTCGACCGAGGATGGACTCCTCCACGCCTTACGCGGGGATTTGGGGAACGGCTTGCTTCGTTCGCTTCCCGCTTTTATGAACGAGTCATGAGCTTTCTCTTGCACGACCTTGCCAAGATTCGACGGCGGCGGACCGGCCGCTGTTCCTCGTGGAATACCACGGGGAGAAATTCCGATCGCTGGACGATTCCTCCGGGCAAGACCGCGACGCTCGCGGATCTTCGCGGTCCCGGCGCGATCACCCATCTTTGGATGACGCAAGACGCACACTATCGGGAGTGCCTCCTGAAAATCACGTGGGACCATGCGCGCGCTCCGAGCGTGCTGGTTCCTTTGGGCGACTTCTTTTGTCTGGGACACGGGATGGTCAACTCGTTTCAATCGCTTCTCTTCACCGCCTCGACGGCGCGCCCGTACCAGTTCAACCGGGGATGCGCCCTAAACTGTTATGCGCCGATGCCGTTTCGCGAGCGAGCATTGATCGAGCTCGTGAACGAAAGCCGCGAGGCCCATCGGCAATATTTTTATGTGGATTACGAGACGCGCGACGATCTTTCGGAAGAGGAGGGATATTTCCACGCGGAGTTTCGCCGAGCCAATCCGTTCGGAGGATGGGGCCATGAAATTCTCGTGAATACGCCCCAGGCCGATGTCGTCAACAAGGGGAGGCTGGCCTGGGACAACAACTACGTCCTCCTCGAGACGCGCGGCCGCGGCCATTACCTTGGCTGCAATCTCAGCGTGACGAACCTGCAAGGCACCTGGTGGGGCGAAGGCGACGACATGATCTGGGTGGATGGCTACAAGTGGCCGCCGGACCTGCACGGAACCGGAAGCGAAGATTACCTGAATCAGGCGTGGGGGATGCAGGACAACGCTTTCCTTCGGAACGGTTCCTCCCTTTTCGAGGGACGCACGATCCAGCACGCCAATCCGAATGCGCCCTGGTCGGTCGGGGGATATCAGACCAGCTACGTCTTTCATCTGGAGAACCCGGTGCGCTTCGAGAAAGAGATCAAGGCGACGATCGAGCATGGGCACGGCAATCATCTCCGCAACGAGATGTCGTCGGTGGCCTACTGGTACGCGGAGCGTCCGACGGCCGCCAAAACGCCGCCGCCGGTCGCCGCGCGGATGCCCATCCTCCGCGACAACCGGGGGCGTTGGCTGTTGGATCCGAAGGCCTCGTGGTCCGGACCGGCGGTCCGGGTGACTCCTGAGATGCGGAAGATGAAGCGCGCATGGAAGAAGCGGGCGGCGTCGCGATGAACGCGCGGGCGCCGCGCCTCCGTCTGCCGCGTCGGCGCGCGCGACGGTTTCTTCCCCGGCGTTTCGATCCGGCCGACGCGCGGGCGTTGATCGCCCGATTCCGCAAACTCGATCGCCGGCCGCTTCCCGATCTCGCGGCGGTGCGCCGCTGGTTCGCGGAAGTCCAGGAGCTCGCCGCGGCGGCGGGCGAACACGACGCCCTCTGCCACATCCGTAAGTCGGTGGATACACGCGACGCGCGGGCGCGGCGGGATTATCTGCATCTGGTTCGCACGCTGCGTCCCGCGGCCGCGCCGTGGTGGAACCGTCTCGACCGTCGCCTGCTGGAGCATCCGCGGCGCGCGCGGTTTCCCCGGCGATGGCGCCTCATGCTTCGCAAGAAGCAGGTCGCCGCGGACCTTTTCCGCAAGGAAAACATCCCGCTCGAAAAAGAGATCGAGGTCAAGGCGGACGGCTACGCGCGCCTCATGTCCGGGCTGCAGGTGGAATTCGAGGGACGGAAACAAACGCTTTCACAAATGGGCGTCTACCTCGAACGTCCCGCGCGCGATCTGCGCGAGAAGGCATGGCGCGCCGTGGCCGCGCGCCGCCTCCGCGAGGCGGAAAAGGTCGAGGCGACCTTCGACGCGCTCTTGAGGCTCCGACATCGCGTTGCGCGCAACGCAGGTTTCCGGAACTATCGGGACTACGCCCACGCGAAGTTTTGCCGGTTCGATTACACCGTCGCGGATTGCCTGCGGTTTCATGAAGCTGTCGAGAAGGCGGTCGTGCCCGCCGTGCGGAAACTCCGCGCGCGGCGCGCGCGGGAAATGGGTCTCGCCCGGCTGCGTCCGTGGGACATCGCGTGCGATCCGAAGGGGCGTCCGCCGCTCCAACCGTTCTCCAACGCGCGCGATCTGACGCGGCAGGCGGGCCGGGTGATCGCCCGGCTCGATCCGGTTCTGGCGCGGCAGTTTCGTTTCCTCGCGCGGCGCGGGCTCCTCGACCTCGACAACCGTCCGTTCAAGGAGCCGGGCGGTTATCAGTGCACCCTCGACGAGAGCCGCGTGCCGTTCATCTTCATGAATGCGGTGGGGCGAGACACCGACGTGCGGACGCTGTTTCACGAGGCGGGGCACGCCTTTCACATGCTCGCCGCGCGCAACGAGCCCGTGTTGGAGGATCGTCAGGCGCCGATGGAGTTCTGCGAGGTCGCCTCGATGGCGATGGAGCTGCTCGCGAATCCCCATATGCAGGCCTTTTATCCGAAGGAGGAGGACCGGGAACGGAGCGCCCAGGCGCTCCTTGAGGGGACGCTCGAAATCCTGCCGTGGATCGCCACGGTGGACGCGTTCCAGCATTGGCTCTACACGCACCCCGGACATTCGCGCGCGGCCCGTCGCGCCGCGTGGAGGAACGTCCGACGGCGTTTCGACGACGGCAGCGACTGGAGCGGGCTGGAGAAGTTTCACGCGGCGCTCTGGCATCGCCAGATCCATCTTTTCCTTTATCCCTTCTACTACATCGAATACGGCATCGCGCAGATGGGCGCGCTGGGGTTGTGGCGGAAATCGCTGGACGATCCGCGCGGGGCGTTGACGGCGTATCGGCGCGCCCTGGCGCGGGGAGGAACCGTCGGGCTGCGCGACCTCTTTCGCGCGGCGGGGCTTTCTCTCGATTTTCGCGCCGCCGCATTTCGCGGCGCGGTCCGCGCGGTCTTCCGTCGTTTGGAGCGTCGGAAGGTCGGAGGACGGCGTCAAGAGGGCGCCCGTGAAACTCTTGATTTCGCGCAACTTGCCGTCTAGCATGGGGTTGGAGTAAACGATGACGCGTTGGCTGGGAAACGGGCGACGGCGGGGTCAGGCCATGGTGGAGGCCATGGTCGTGGCGGGGATCCTGCTCACGGTGCTGGTCGGGCTGGGCTTCCTCGTCGGCGCGTTTCTCGACAACGCCTACCGCGGGCTGGTTCTCATCTCGAGCGAGTACCCTTGAGAAAAACAAGCGCGCGACGGCTTAATGGAGATCCCATGAAACTCGTAAAAACACGCAGGTCGGGTCAGGCCATGACGGAGTACATCATCATCGTCGCGGTCATCGCGCTCGCGGCGCTGACTGTGTTCGGTCTCTTCGGAGATACGATCCGGGCGAAGATGAACGGCATCATCGCGGCCTTTGGCGGCGAAGCCACCGGCACGCAAGGGGAACAGGTTGATCCCGGTTCCTCCAAGGATGGCCTGAAGAACCTGAATCAAGACGGCAGCGGCGCGCCCTGACGCCGCCGCGACATTCCGGAGTGGCGAGGCGTCGGAGTCTCCGCCGCGGAGGGGGCGTCGCGCGATGAAGGCCTTTCGTGAGCTGCTGTTGCGGAGAGGGGCGCGCCGCGTCGCGGCGGGCCGCTTGCGTGGTTGCGGCGGCCAGTCGCTCGTCGAGTCGGCGCTCGTCGTGGTCCTCCTGTCGTTCGTCCTGTTCGGGATGCTGCAGATCGCCTTGGTGATCCATGGGAAACAGGTCCAAGACTTTGGGAGCTACCTCGCCGCGCGGTCGCGGATTGTCGGATTCAACGACGGCGTGGTGCAGAAGGCCTGGCTGATCGGGAACATTTTGAACTCGGGGGCCATGCGGGCGCCCGAGCAAGGGTTGAGCGCGCCCGCACAGGTCGCAGTCGAATCTTGGGCAATTCCCGAGTTTCTGCAGTCCTCCGATACGGCATGGGAACTCCAACCTCAGCTCAACTATGAATTTTGGGAAAACTTTCCCGGCGTGCCCGCCCCGGGGGCCTTTGACACGTATCAGGCGGTTTCGGAATACGGTTTTCCGATGATCTTTGCCCAGGCGTTTCCCATTCTTGCGGGATCTTTCGGCGGGACGAACGCGACGATGCGCAGCTCGGTGATCCTGGAAAATCATTTCCCGTTCTATCTGCAATGGAACTGATCGCCCTCAGCCGGACCGGAAGCAAGAGGCAGGGAATCAACGGAAAACCGCGTGCGGGACCGGATCGGCCCGGACGCGTCGGAGCGGAAGCGCGGCCTGAAAACGTTCGAGATTTTCTTTCCCGCGATTCACGTCGCGGGATTCGCGGTCAGGTCCTCCTCTATCTGGTCGGGGTCCTGGGGGTCTTGGGGTTGACGGCGCTCTGGCTCCTGGATTCAAACACGGCGATCGTTTCGCGGATCCGCGCGCAGAACGGCGCCGACGCCGCCGCGCTCGCCGCTGCGCAATGGCAGGCTCGCTCGCTCAACGCCCTCGGCGAAATCAATCTCGTAAAAGCGATGGCCACGCTTCTCGCGGACGTTCCGCCGGGCGCGGGGCTGCAAGCCCGTCTCGCGGCGGCGCCTTCTGAGGAAGCGTTCGCGACGATCCAGCAAGCCTTGACGGAGCTTCAGGCCGAGATCCGGTTCGTGGGGCCGATCCTCGCGATGATCGCCGCGCAGCAAGGCGCCAAGAACAACGCGGCGCCCGTGAACGCCGATTACACGCGCGCCGTGGCCGAACACGCCGATCTTGTTGAGAACACTTACGACGACGCCTTCTCGGGCGGGGAATGGACGCGTTCGGATTGGAACCGCGTCTATGCGACGATGTTGCGCTATGTCGCCGATTGCGGCGTGGCCGCTGCCGCGGATAACGCGGATTTTTACGGGAGCCGGCTCTCCGTCGGAGCGCTTGCCGCGCGATACCTGCTCGATCGTGCGTTCTACTATGCGATCGCGGGCCGGAACTGGTGTTACCTCAGCGATCTGTTGGAAAGCGGGTATCAGGATTACACGGTCTGGGGCGCGGTCAGCGTCTTGCCTCAGGCGGTCTACGGAAGCGAGTATTTCAATCTCGGCGTCGCGCTTCAGCCTTACGCGACGGCCGCGGGGACGTCACAGGGCGTCGCGCTCGAGGCGTATTTCCAAACCGATCTCGCGCGCCGCGGGTTGGCGTTGAGTCCGACGAATTTTCCCACGTTGCTCAGCAATCTGACTTGGGCGGTCTACAACACCTCGACCTGGGGGCCGTGGGAGAAGGCGACGACCTATCGCGACGCGCTCCTCGCCGATCCGCGTCCGCAGCACAACTATTCGGGATGCGACGCCGTCACCGCGGTGAGCATCAGG
>JABWAM010000107.1 GCA_013360985.1 Verrucomicrobiia bacterium
CGTCGAGCTTTTGCCTGCGTTGGGCGATGAGTTCGCTGCCGGTGTCCATGGAAAACGCGAGGAAACCCGAAGCATCCCGAAACCGATCGGGAGAATCAAGCCCACGCGCGGCGTCTTCGTCGCACGAGGCGCGACGCCAGCCGTTTTTCCACGGAGGGGCCCACGCCGAACCGTCCGTAGAACTTGTGGGCGTCCTCGATCTCGTAGCCTCCGTAACGAAAGGCTTCGCGCGAGGGGAGATAGCCGAGATTTCCGTTCGCGTAGCCCACCACGAGACACGGCCTTCCGCCCCGCCGCTGGAGGCGCGCGCCCAATGCCTCGTAGGGCTCCCCTCCGAGCGCCACCAGGAGGAGCGGCCCGAGACGCATCTGCTGGAGCGACACCTTGGCGACGCGGGGCGCCTTGCGAGACGCCAACTCCCGCAAACTCTCGCGCGCCCAAGCCAGAAAGGCGGCGCGCATGGCTTGGCGGAGAGGGCTCTCCCCCCCTCGTTTCAAGGCCAGGCGATCTCTCGCAATCGTTCGCCGGAGTTCATTCGTCGAGGGGCGTCTCAAGGGGGCCTCCACCCACTCGATCCGCGCCCACAAATCCGTTTCCGGAAGAGGCCGTCCGTCGCGAATGGCGCGCAGGGCGCTTTTCCCCAGCGTTTCCCCGATCTCTCGGAGCCGGCGAAATCCCTCCGCGTCGGGCCGTTGATGGGCGATCTTGGGATTGAGATTCCCGCTTGCCCCGTTGAGAAAGAGCGCCGGAGCGCCGGTCGCCTCTTCCAGAAAAGCCGTGGCCGCGCCCGGATAGTCCGCGCTGATCCTCCGATTTTCCGGCCCCAACACCACCGGATGGCAGGCGTAGTGCAACACGCTCAAAAATGGGCGTTGACCCCGGCGAAACTGGATCACGGAAACCTCGGGATGTCGCGGATGGATCCGCCTCAGCGCGTTCGGGCGCGCCGTCGAGCGAAGCCATCGAACCCTCGCGAGATCCGCCTGATCGCGACCGAAGCGCGCCGTCACGGGATGAAGCTTCCTCGCCGCGCGCGCGGCGACGCGGACCAGCCTGCGCCGAAGCTCACGCATCCACCGGACATCCATGCGGCCGCAACCTCGCAGCGGGTAGCACGCCGCGCCGGAATGCGTATGCGTACAGGCGATCATCAAGCCTTCGCCGGAAATCCCGGTCGCCCGAGAGATCGCGTCTCGGAGTTCGGCGTCGAAATCCGGATGGAAACCGAGGAGGTCGCAGCTCACGATCCCGATGCGAACTTCGTCCGACTCGAGCACCACCGCTCGGGCAAACAACCGATCATGGATGCCGATCGAGGGTTGTTGTCGCGCGAAGAAGCCCGACATCTCCCCGCCTACGGGCGGGGTGATGTCCACGCGGGCATAGCCGGCGCGCAACTCTTTCCGGGCCTTGCGAAAGGAGCTCATCCGCGAGCCGCGCGCTGGACCTTGCGCGCCGCAGCCGCGATGTCGTCCATGTCCGTCCGCGGCCCGAGGAACACGGACTGGGGAAGCCAGAGCGCCTCCTCGCGGCAGGCATTTTCGCAGACGGGACAGGACGCCTTCCGGTAATCGAGGCGCGCGCGATGGAAAGGGCCGAAATCCCTCTTTTGGAAATACGGTTGACGATAGATGGGCACGGGATATCCCGCGGAGATCGGAATGCCCTCGGCCCGCATCGCCTTGACGAATTTCTCCCGAGGCCATCCCGCGAATCCCGACCGACGATACCGGAAGATGAAGACATGATAGCTGTGGCGGGTCGCTTCCGGGCCGCGCGCCAGCGGCTCAAGCCCTTCGATCTTCGCCAGTTCGCGGCTCAGGTCACGCCCGTTCCGGTCCCGCGTCCTGGTCTGAGCCTCCAGACGCGTGAACTGAGCCAGGAGGAGCGCCGCCTGCAGTTCGCCGAGACGAAAGTTGCCTCCCAGGATGTCGTGTCCATACCACCCGCCGTTCGGGAGGCGTCCGCAATGGTGCAGGGCGCGGCAACGCTCGGCCAGACGCGTGTCGTTGGTGGTCAGGATCCCGCCTTCTCCCGCGCACAGGTTTTTGGACGACTGAAAGCTGAAGGAAGCGATCTTTCCGAGGCATCCCGCCCTGCGTCCCTTCCATTCCGAGCCGTGCGCGTGGGCCGCGTCCTCGATCACCGCGAGGCCGCGCTTCCTCGCGATCGCGTTGATCCGATCCATATCCGCGCACAAACCTCCCATGTGCACCGGAAGGATCGCCTTCGTCCGCGGGGTGATCGCCGACTCGATCCGTTCGGGATCCAGGTTATAGGTGTCCGGATGGATGTCCACGAACACCGGTGTCGCGTTGCACTCGATCACCGCCGTCGCTGTTGCGATGAACGTGTAGGGAGGCACGATCACCTCGTCTCCCTCGCGTACCCCGAGCGCCCAAAGCGCCAGCTTCAGGCTCACGCTCCCGTTCACCACGGTGATCCCGTGGCGGCAACCCGTGTACGTCGCGAACTTCTCTTCGAACTCCCGATTGAAGCTCCCGTGCAGCTTTCCCCACCGGCCGCTCTCCAGGGCGCGGAGAACCAGCCGCCGTTCCCGCGCGCCGAAGACCGGCCACCGATGGAAGGGGCGCGCGCGGAGAGGTTTCCCTCCTTCGAGGGCGAGGCGTGGAGGCGATGCGGACATGAATTCGGAAGGAATTCACCCGAGGATATGACAAACCTCGACGAGAATAAAGTCTGCGGTCAACGCCCTAAATCCACGGATCCGCTCCATTTTCAGAGAGCTTCCTTCATCATCCATGGAGGACCGGGCGGGGGCGTGTCGAGATTCCGGACTCCTCACCAGAAGGATCCGCCGGCGGATGCGGGTTCCGATCGCGGGGTGATCTTCTCTCTGGCAAAACCGGCGCGCATGAGGCCATCCTGCGCGGCGGCCGCGCCCGTCCATATTTCAAAGCTCAAATGCGTAAGCCCCGCGTGGAATTCCCTTGCGTCGGGCGGTCGGCGCGCTTTGATGCCCGGCGTCCGTTTCATGCCCATGCGCCATCTCACCTCCCAAGAGCAATGGATTCTCGCCCTGCTCGCTCTCGCGTTGATCGTTGGGGCGGCGGCGCGCTGGGCGCGCAGTCCGAACCGGTCTCATGCTGCGGCGGCGAGTCCGGCCGCAAACGATCTGAACCTGACGCACGATGGACGAGAAGTCGGAGAATAAGGCGATCGCGGCCATCGTTCGCGAGGACCCCCGCTACCCGGCGGAGGCGTATGAACTCGTGGTGGACGCTTTGCGCGCCGCGGCGGGAAAACGCCGCAAATCGCATCGCGGTCCGCGGATCGCGCGGCTCAATGCCGCCGGCTTGCTCGATGCGGTGCGCGGCTTTGCCCTCGACGAATACGGGCCGATGACCCTGACGCTGCTCGAGTCGTGGAATGTGCGCGCCTGCCGCGACCTTGGCGAGGTTGTGTTCAATCTCGCCTGTCGCGGGGTGATCGCGCTCGAAGCCGACGATCGTCGGGAAGACTTTCTCGGCGGATTCGACTTCGAGGAAGCCTTTCGGCGTCCGTTCGAGCCGGAACGTCCGATCATCGTTCCCGCGCGTTCGCGGCGCCGGCGGCTCGGCTTTTTCTGGAAGGCGTGAGCGCAAGGATGGATGGCGAAGGCGGGAGGCGGCGAACGTCCGGGTTCGCGCGGGTCCGTCGCGATCCCTTTTCCGCATGAAGCTCCTCGCCCCCGAACGTCTCGCCGATCGCGCCGAGCGTTTCACGCTCCCGAACGGTCTCACGGCGATCTTGCACGAAGATCGCCGCGCGCCCGTGATGTCCGCCCAGGTCTGGTTTCGCGTCGGCTCGATGCATGAGGACGACCGTCTCGGCTCGGGAATCTCCCATTTCCTCGAGCACATGCTTTTCAAGGGCACGACAAAGCGGGGAGTCGGCGAGATCGCCCGCGAGGTGGAGGCGCACGGAGGCAGCATCAACGCCTACACGAGTTGGGATCGCACCGTGTACTACGTGGACGGCCCCGCCGATGGCGGACGGCCCGGCGGGGACGCGGGAATCGCCGTCGCCCTCGAGGTTCTCCTCGACGCGGCGATGAACTCGACGCTGCCCGCGGAAGAGTTCGAAAAGGAGCGCGACGTCATCTTGCGGGAGATCGCGATGTACCGCGACCGCCCGGACAGTCAGGCGTCGGAGATGCTGTTCTCCACGGCCTACGCGACGCACCCCTCCCGCCATCCGGTGATCGGTTACGAGGAGGTGTTCAGGTCGCTGACGCGCGAGGATCTGCTCGCGTGGTATCGCGCGCGTTACGCGCCGAACAACGCTTTACTCGTCGCGGCGGGCGCCTTCGATCCCGCGCAGGTGCGCGCCCGGATCGGGGAGCTTGCCGGCGCGTGGTCGCGGAGATCAATCGCTGCGGAAAATCTTCCGGATGAACCGCCGCAGATCGCCTCGCGCGGAGCGGAAGAGGAGAGCCGGACCGGCGCGGAACAGACGCGCCTCCATCTCGCGTGGCAAGCCTTCGATCTCCGCCACGCCGATGCGCCCGCGCTCGAGGCTCTCGCGATGATCGCGGGGCATGGGCGCAGTTCGCGTCTCTATCGGACTCTGCGCGAAAAGAAGCGTCTGGTTCATTCCATCGAGGCGTGGACGCTGCTGCCTTCGTGGAGGGGACTCCTCGGCGTCAGCGCGCTCGTCGAATGCGACAAGGCCGACGCCGCGCGCGCGGCCATCCTGCGCGAAATGGAGCGGTTCGCGCGGACGCCCGTCGCCCGCGCCGAAATTTCCCGCGCTCTCAAGCAGGCTCTCAGCGGCCACTTGAGCGCGCGCAAGACGATGCACGGAGTCGCCGCCGATCTGGCCCGATGCGAGCTCGCGGCGGGAGATCTTTCCTTCTCCGACCGCTACCTCGATCGTCTGTGCAAGGTGACGTCCGACGACATCCGCCGGGTCGCTCGCGGCGTCATGCGCGAAGACCGCCTGACGCGCGCGACGCTTCATCCGAAGGGCGCCCTCCGCCGCGCGAAGGCCGCCGTTTCCGCGAGCGTCGAGCGCGCGATCCATCGCGAGAGGCTGCCCAACGGACTCACCCTGCTCCTCCGAGAGGACCACCGGCTTCCTTTCGTGGAGATGCGTCTGGTGATGAAGTCCGGCCTGCTCTTCGAGGACGCGCGCCTCAACGGGGTGAGCAGCCTCGTTTCGCGTCTCGTGCTCAAGGGCACGAAACGCCGTTCCGCCGAACAAATCTTCCGCGAGATCGAGTCGGTTGGCGGCGCGATTTCCTCCTACAGCGGAGGGAACAGTCTGGGGGTCTGCCTCGAAACGCTGGCGGCGGATTTCCCGCTCGCGTTTGATGTGCTTGCCGACGTGGCGAAAGCGCCCGCTTTCGCCCCCGCCGAGATCGAGCGGGAACGGGAAGCCCAGGTCGCCGACATCCGCCGCGAACGCGAACAACCGCTGCGGGTCGCCGTCCAAAACGCGCGCGCCCGGATCTTCGAGGGGCATCCGTATCGCCTGCCGCCGTTGGGTACGGAAAAGACGGTCGCCGCCCTCTCGCGGGAGGACCTCTTGGCGTTCTGGCGGAGGCTCGCCGTGCCTGCGAACATGACGCTGGCCGTGTTCGGCGAGATTCGCGCCGCGGAGGTCCGCCGCCTGGCGCGACGGCATTTCGGCGCGATCCCCGAGGGATCGCCGCCGGTGTCGTCTGCGACCTGCGCGCGATTCGAACGCGCGGAACGGATCGAGGAGGAATACGATAAAGAGCAGGCCGTGATCGTCGCGGCCTTTCCCGGGATTGATCTGCACAGCCCCGATCGCCCCGCGATGGAACTGCTGATCGCGGCGATCTCGGGCATGGGCTCGCGCCTGTTTGTCCGGTTGCGCGACGAACTCGCGCTCTGTTATTACGTCGGCGCCGCGGACATGCTGGGCCTCCAGCGCGGCTGCGTCTGGTTTTACCTCGGCGTCGATCCTGCGAAGGCGGCGGAGGCCGAACGCGAACTGCTCGCCGAGATCGCGCGCCTCCGTCGGGAGGGGATTTCGCGCGAGGAAATGGATCGCGCGCGCGCAGGGCTCCTCGGCGAGCGTCGCCTTTCGCGACAAGATCCCGGAGAGCACGCCCTCTCCGCCGCGCTCGACGAACTCTATGGATTGGGCCACGACTACGCCGACCGTCTCGACGCCGCGATGGGCCGGCTCACGCCCGACGACCTGCGCGCCATCGCGGAAAAGTATCTCTCCGCGCCTCCCGTGATCGCGATCGTTCGCCCGAAGGACAAGACGCCCCCGCCGTCGTCGGACCTCAAGATTGAAAATTGATCTGGATCAACTTGGGCGACGCGGATTGCGCGTATCGTCGGGACATGACCACGACCGCGACCTCTTTCCAAACGTCCGACTCCGTCGGCGCCATCGTCACCCGCAAGCCGGCACTCGCCCGAATTTTCGAGCAGGCGGGCATTGATTACTGCTGCGGCGGCAAAAAATCACTTGAGGCGGCCTGCCGCGAGAAGGGGTTGGATCCGCAGAAGGTGCTCGCGCAACTCGAAGCGGCGGCGGCCGTCGCAACGGGCGGCGGCGGAGTGGATGCCGCCAAGATGACGCTGACGGAACTGGCCGATCACATCCAGACGACGCATCACGCCTATTTGAAGGCGGAACTGCCGCGCCTGGAGGCGATGACGAAGAAGGTTGCCGCGGTGCATGGCGAACACGACCCGCGCCTGCCGCAGGTCAAGGAGGTTTATCTCGGCATGGCGTGGGAACTCAAGGAACACACGCTCAAGGAGGAGCAGGTCCTTTTTCCCATGATTCGCGAACTGGATGCCGCGGCGTCCACCCCCGCGTTCCACTGCGGTTCGCTCGCCGCGCCCATTCGTGCGATGGAACTGGAACACGATTCCGCCGGAGGCGCGATCGAGAAGATTCGCGAGTTGACGGACGGGTTCACTCCGCCCGAATGGGCCTGCAACACTTACCGCGCGATGCTGGACGCGCTGGCCCTTTTTGAGCGGGACCTGCATCAACATGTCCACAAGGAGAACAACATCCTTTTCCCTCGCGCCATTCAGATGGAAGAAGCCAAACGCACGGCTTGAGTCCAAAATGTTGCGAGGGCGTCGCATGGTCCTCGGCCGAAGATGGACTCCCCCGCGCCTTATGCGGGGATTTGAGGTTTCCGAATCTTCTTGACGCACGGAATGCCGACGTTTAGACGGGGAAATGATGCGACGGCGCCTCGTCGCCTGATGTTTCCTTTGATTCGCTCCCTTCCCATCCTTGCGGCATGCGCTCTGGCGGGCACGCTCGCTGAAGCGCGCGGGACGCCGGAACCCGCTGCGGCGAAGGCGCCGGACGTTCGCATCGAGACGCAGGTCGCGGTGGATGCCAAGTCGATGACGCCCGCGCGATTCGTGGCGCCGGAAAGCGGCGTTTACCGATTGACGATTCGTTCCGGTGCGTTTCGCTATCTTCCAGAAGGCCAGAAACCGCCTTCTCCGTACGATGGATGGTTGACCAAGGTGGAAGTTTTCAAAAACAAGCCGGTGGCATGGGGCGCGCCCGATGAATGGGGAAAACATCCTGTCGGCGCCGATGGGAGCGTCGGAGTTGACGATCGCCTTCCGACGCGCGCGCAGGCGGAGGCTGCGGCGCGCGAGGCGGCGTTTACCGTGGAGCTTGAAAAGGGTCAGGAGCTCTTGTTCCTCGTTAGCGACGGGTCGGATTGGTACGGCGACAACGTGGGATCGGTGACCATTGGGATCAGCGCCGAGATTCCGCAGTCCGTCGAAGAGACTCCTGAAGATACCTGACGCGCGGGATTAGCCTCGAAAAACGGGGCTTGCTTGCGAAGGGGAGTCTCTGCCAAAATCCACAGATAAGCTCCATTTTCAGAGAGCTCCCTTCATCATCATCCATCGAGGATCGGAAGGATAGGTCGCCCCGAGATTCCAGACTTCGCACAAGAAAGGTGTG
>JABWAM010000108.1 GCA_013360985.1 Verrucomicrobiia bacterium
GTGCGCGAGGGGGGACTCGAACCCCCACGGTGTAAACCACACGCACCTCAAGCGTGCGCGTCTGCCAATTCCGCCACTCGCGCGGGAAACGACGGATGAATCTGCGCGGAGAATCCGTTTCGCGCAAGCAAAATGCGGACGCGCGATACGGCGCCTTCTCCGGCTCGATGCGACCCGCGCCGCGCGCGAAGGCCACCGTCGCCCTTATCGCGCGCCCCGACGCGACAACGACCCCGCCTCCCCCACCCCATCGAGAAAACGCTGAGTAAGCCCGCCGTAGGCGTCAATGCGGCGGTCGCGGAGAAAAGGCCAATGCGTGCGCGCCTCCTCGACCTTCGCGTAGTCCACCTCGGCGACGAGGACCTCTTCCTTCGACGCGCTCGCGCGCGCGAGGACGCGCCCCGAAGGATCCGCCAGAAAACTTTGTCCCCAAAACTCGATCCCATCCCCGCCCGCGGGCCGTTCGAGACCGACGCGATTCACCGCGGCGACGAAGCAGCCGTTGGCGACGGCGTGGCTTCGCTGGATCAGTTCCCAGGCGTCATGCTGCGCCGCGCCGACCTTGCCTTTTTCGGCGGGATGCCAGCCGATGGCCGTCGGATAGAAGATCAGCTCCGCCCCGAGCAACGCCGTGAGACGCGCCGCTTCGGGATACCATTGGTCCCAGCACACGAGCACACCGATCGCGCCGCGTCGAGTCGGCCATGCGCGAAAGCCAAGGTCGCCCGGCGTAAAATAGAATTTCTCATAGTAAAGCGGGTCGTCGGGGATGTGCATCTTCCGAAACTTTCCGAGCAAACGCCCGTCGGCGTCGAGGAGCGCGGCGGTATTGTGATAGATCCCGCGCGTGCGCTTTTCGAAAAGCGACGCGACGAGGACGATCTTGCGCCGACGCGCCTCGGCGGCGAGCGCCGTCGTCGTCGGGCCGGGCACGGGTTCGGCGGCGCGGAACCACCGGTAGTCTTCCGATTGGCAGAAGTAAGGCGTGAGAAAAAGCTCGGGGAGACAGACGATCTCCGCGCCGCGCCGCGCCGCCTCGCGAATCCCGGCGATGGCTTTTGAGAGGTTCTCCTTGGGTGAGCCGCCGCACCGCATCTGGACGAGCCCCACTCGCGTTCGCTCCGCGCGCTGGATTTTCATGGGAAACTTCGTCGCAGAAAAGGGGCGGCCAGGCAAGCGCGCGATGCGATCGTCGGATGGCGGTCGCGCGAACGGAGGGAAAACCGCCGCCGCAAGAGAGAGGCGCTTAGGGTCGGGATTTGACTTTTGGTCCGGGAGGGCAAAGGCTCGCCGCGATGAGTTCCCTGCCAACCGCGCCGCACGAAAAAGCGCTTCAGATCAATCGCGAGGCGAAACAGTACGGCACCTTTGTCGAAATCGGCGCCGGCCAGGAGGTTGTCCGCTGGTTCTTCCACGTCGGCGGCGCCGCGGGCACCGTGGCGAAAACGATGTCGGCCTACGACATGGCCGTCTCCGACGCGATCTATGGCGCCTGCCCGCGCTACGTGTCGCGCCAGCGGCTTCAGGCCATGCTCGACCGCGAATGGGAACTCCTCCTCAAACGCCTCGATCGCGGACGGGGCGCGCGCACCTGTTTTTTCGTTTTCGCCGACACCGTGGCGACGCGCAGCTTCAGCCGCAACGAGGATGGACGCGGCTGGCTCGGCGTCCGATTCCAGACGCGCCCGCGCACAAAACCCTCCGAAGTCGTGATCCACGCGCGGATGTGGGACGCCGACAACGCGCGCCAGCAGGAAGCCCTCGGCATTCTCGGAGTGAACCTTCTCCATGCCGCGATCCATCTTCACACGCGCCCCGTGCGCCTCCTCGGGGCGCTCATGGACGGGCTGTCGCGCGACCGCATGGAGGTGGATATGATCAAATGCAGCGGGCCCGCGTTCGCGGAGGTGGACGCCCGCCTGCTCAGCCTGCAACTCGTCCATCAGCGTTTGACCAACGCGGCGTTTTTCACCGCGAAAGGCGAGGTCGTCGAACCGGCCGAACTTCTCCATCATCAATCCGTCCTCATCGAGCGGGGGAGCTTCCGTCCGATCACCAATGTGACGCTCGACATGCTCGAACGCTCCCGTGAACGGATGCGGTTGGATCCACGGCTTCGCGGCCGCGAACCGGTGGTTCTCATGGAGATGACCTTGCGACATCTCCTCGGCGCGCAACCCACGATTGATCACACCGACTTTCTCGCGCGCGCCGATACGCTCGGCCTTTTCGGCCATACGGTTATGATCTCGAACTACTCGCGTTTTCACAGCGTGGCGACCTATCTCCGTCGCTACACCGACCAACCGGTCGGGATGGTGCTCGGTTTGCCCACGCTCGCGGCGCTGTTCGAGGAGAAGCACTACGCCGATCTCGAAGGCGGGATCCTCGAGGCGTTCGGACGCCTCTTCCGCGGTTCGGTGCGTTTGCACGTCTATCCCTGGCGGCATCCGAAAACGGGAGAGCTCGTCACCGCCGCAAACTTCAAAGCGCCGGGATCGTTGCGGCATCTTTACGCGCACCTCCTGGAGAGCGGCGCCATCGAGCCGATTGCCGCTTTCGAGCCGCGCAACCTCGAGATCTTGCCGGGCGACGTCCTCCAAAAACTTCAGCACGGGGATCGGTCATGGGAAGAGATGGTCCCTCGCCTGGTGGCGAAGCGAATCGCGCGCGACCGTCTCTTCGGATGGCGCGCGGCGAAGAAACGACGGTGACGCGGGACGCCCTCCTCCGCCCTATTCCCCCTTCGGCTTCGCGCCTCCGGCGAGCCGCCGCGCGAGACGCAGGGCTTCCTCCCGAGTCTTGAGCTTGCCTTCGAGTTGGGCTTCCTCGATCTCCGCGAGAATCCGTCCGACGCGAGGCCCGGGGGCCAACCCGCACGCGAGGAGATCGTGTCCCGTCACCCAACGCGGCGGACGAATTTCGGCGGCGGCGATCCGTCGTTGCCATCTCCGAAGGAGGCCGACATTCGCGAGGCTTCCATGGCTCGCGAGGCAATCCGCCCGATGGAGCGCCAACTCCTCCTCGATGCTTGGGCGCGCAAGGAGGCGCTTCACCGTCGAGAGCCGCATCCGCGGCACATCCTTGAAGGTCATATGATTCGCAACCAACGCGACGACTGCCTCCCGATCCGCGTTGGAAAACCGCAGCCGACGGAGAATGCCTTCGGCCATCTCCGCCCCAACCCGCGCGTGCTCCGGAAAACGAATTCGACGTTTTCCTTTGCGCGTGGATTTTTCGAATGTCGGAGGTTTGCCCACGTCGTGGAGCAGCGTTCCCCAGGCAAGCGCCGCCGAGGGACGACGCGGAAGACGATCGAGCGCCGCCGCCGTATGCGTCAAGACGTCGCCTTCAGGATGGAACGCGCGCGGCTGGCTCACGCCGCGCATGGCGTTCACTTCAGGGAGAACCTGCCGCAGCAATCCGCTCTTTGCGAGGAGCTTCAGCCCGAATCCCGGCCGCGGAGAGAGGAGGAGTTTCGTCATCTCTTCGCGCAGCCTCTCCGCGCTCACGCGACGAATCCGCGGCGCCATCGCCTCCAGGGCGCGCCAAGTTTCAGATTCGACGCGAAAACCGAGTTCCGCCGCGAAACGCACGGCGCGCAACATCCGCAGATGGTCTTCCCGGAAGCGAGCGCGCGGATCGCCGATCGCGCGGATCAGGCGTCGCGCAAGATCGCGCCGTCCCCCGACGTAATCCACGATCCGCCGCCGCGCGGGATCGAAGAAGAGTCCGTTGATCGTAAAGTCGCGCCGCCGCGCGTCCTCTTCCGCTCCGCAAAACCGCACGGTTGAAGGGCGGCGGCCGTCCAGATACGGACCATCCACGCGGAAAGTCGCGACTTCAATCTCGAAGCCTTCCTCGCGCACGCGAACGACGCCGAAGGCCTTGCCCACCGCGACGGTGCGCGGAAATAAGCGTTCGACCTCGGGAGGAGTCGCGGAAGTCGCCACGTCGTAATCCTTGGGGCGTCGGCGCAGGAGCGCGTCGCGCACGCAACCGCCCGCGAGCAAGGCCTCATGCCCGGCGGCGCGCAAGCGCGCGGCGATCTGTTCGGCGGTTCTCCTGGCGGAGGCAAGACTCATCGGAAGGCTCGGGGTCGATCATCCCCGCGGACGCGCGAATAATCGAGGGAGAGATTTCGGACGAAGCGTGAACGATCGGTTTTACGACGGAGGCGTCGCCTTCATCCGATGCAGGGATTTCGGTTTCCCCATGAGAAAAAGGAGACCGCAAAGCAGGCTCATGATCGGAACGCTCACCGCCCAAAAGACCAGCGAGAGTGCGACGGTCTGATCCTTGGCGAGTCCGCCGACATCCGAGAAAAAGAAAAGGAAGGCGGTTTCGCGCAGACCGAGGCCGCCGACCGAGATCGGAATGGCGGAAAACCCGTTGATTAGCGGACAGTAAACGAGAAATCCGCCGAGCCCGGGGCTCCGCACGCCGAGAGCCAAGCCGACGAACCACGCGACGATCACGATAGAGGCGTGGACCAACATGGAGATGCCCAGCGCCGCGACCAAAATCCCAGGCCGCATCCCGTATTCGGCGTAAGACTCCGACAGGTGGGAAAGCGTTTTCTTGAAAGGAAGCACGCGCCAAACACGCAAAAACCCAGGTAGCGAGGCGACCCATTGCCTCAACGAAAAAAGGGCGATCGCTGCGGCGGCGCAGGGGAGCGAAGCGAGAATCGCCCACGCCAGAGGGCGGGTCTGCGGTTGCCCGAGAAGCAACGGGAGATGGGTCAGCGTCATCCACGTTGCCAACGTCAACAACCCCGCCATCCCGATGAGACGGTCCACGGCGATGCTCAGCACGGCGCGCGCCTTCTGCTGCGGCGCCGCGTCGGCGGCGTACCAGGCCTTGATCACATCGCCGCCGGTCGCTCCGACAAGAAAGGCATTGAAGAACATCCCTGCAGCCGTGATCCAGATCGCCTCGGACCAGCGCAACCGGATGCCCTGCACGCGGAGGAGCATCTGCCAGCGCGCCACACCGAGGCCCGTCGTGCCGAACAGCGTCAGGAGGGCCATGAGAAGCCAAAACGGATCGGCGCGGCGCACCTGGACGCCCAACTCTTGAAGCCCGTTCGGGCCGAGGCGATGGATCACCCACCAAACGATCGCCGAGGTGATCGCGAGCTTTCCAACGATCAGCAGTTTCTTCTTCATGGGCGGGCAGGCTCGATCTTTTTCATGAAAGGCTTCAGGCGGGTGGAGATGACTTCGGGCGGAATGCCGGGATGCATCTCGAAGACCTTCGGGATCTCCGCGCGCAACGGGGCGAGGCGGTCGAAGGGAACCGAGCCGTCGCCCGGTAGCTGATGATCGTGCTCGGGCCAGATGACGTCGTGGAGATGGGCGCCGACCAACCGCCCCTGGAACTTCTTCAACCAGACCGCGTGATCCGCCAAACCAAGGTTTTCCCACATCTGGACGTGCCCCGTGTCATGCCAGTACCCGAGATGCTCCGAAGAAAACTCGGCGAGGATCCGCTCGAGCTCGGCTTCGGAAGGAATCTCGTCGAGCCGCGCGCGGCTCTCGACACCGAGCACGAGGTTCCGCAGGCGCGCCTCCTCCACGAGGGTGGATAGGCTCTCCATGGCGCGCGCGAAGGCGCGTCCGCCTTTGGCGTCGCGCAGCTTGCGCGCTCGCGCAACGAGTTCCCGGTGGCCCGTCGTGTCGCGCTTTCCTGCGGCGACCGAAGCCATGAGCGGCTCGACGGGATCCGTCATCCGCACTTCGCCCATATGCAGCACGATATGTCGCGCCCCCATCTTCTCGGCGAAATCCATGGTGGCGATCGTCGCGCGCACCGCCTTGGCCCGCTCCGATTCCCGTTCTGCGGAAAGGAAATAGATGTTCGGCGAGGAACGGATGTAGCCGACCGGCAACGGGCAATAATTGTGCAGGCTGACCACCCGAAAGTTCGGATTTTCCTTCCGCGCCGTCTGAATCCCCTCGATGAGGCTCACCCGGATCCCATGGCTCAGCTCGAAATGCGCGAATCCCATGCTCGCGATCTCGCGCAGCATGGCGGCGCCATCAATGTGGCGGTCGGAATTCCAACAGGTGGAGAAGGCGAACACGGCGAGAGAACGAAACGAGCGTCAGGAGGTCATGGAGAAAAGGAGCCTGAAAAATTTCCAGCCCCCGCCCCGCGGACGTGAACCCCGCGCCCCACGCGAACGTCAAGGGCGACGGCCTCCCTCGCGTTCTCGCGAACTTCGGGCGTTAGGCGCGAAGGACACGCTCTAAAACCGCCGGCGATTCATCCGGGCTTCCTTGGCCTTGCGCTTGCGGCGCACGCTGGGTTTTTCGAAATACTTTTTCACGCGGGCTTCGCGCAAGGTCCCTTCGCGGTCCAGCTTCCGCTTCAAACGGCGCAGGGCCTTGTCCACGGATTCCCCTTTTTTAAGTTTTACTTCGCTCACGAATGCTCACCTCCTTTTCTCGCCGCGGCATAAAAGCTCGGTCCGCGGCGAATGAAGGGAGAGACCTTTAGCCGAGTCGCGCGCGACGGTCAACCGCCGCGTGGAATCCGACCGAAACCATTTTTCGTCCGGCCGCAAACGTCTTGCCCTGCCACGGGCGTCCGTGGATTTCGATCGTTCGCTCGGCGTGATCAATTGGACGCCAAATTGATGACGCGGTCACCCCCGTGACGCGCGCATCTGGGATTCCCCGAGAAGGCATCTCGGTTTCACTCGATTGCGGGTCCATTGGGGATGGCAAAAGGCGGTTTCCAGAGGGAAATCAAGGACGCGCAGAGATCCGTTGGCTCACTCCACCGATAGATTCTGGCGGAGAGGCCAATTGGCTCACGCCAAAATCCGCCCTGCATCAAAATTTCGCGGAGATCGGAAAAAGACTTCGCGCTCCAACCAATCGAGATCGGCGTCGGTATGCGCCGCGCTCAGGCTGATCCGCAACCGCGCTTTCCCGCGCGGGACGGTCGGGTATCGCACCGCCGGCGTCCACCCCCCGCGCGCGAGGAGCGTTTCCGCCATCTCCTGGCATCGGCGTTCGTCGCCCACCAGGAGGGGAACAATCGGCGTCGCCAACTCGCGGCCCAGACGCGCAGACATGCGCGCGAGGAGATCCATCAGCCGCCGCCGCGGCGACGGATCCTCCTCCAGGATCCGCAACGCCGCGCGCGCGGCGCGGCAGGCGGCCGGCGGCAGTCCGGTGGAGAAGAGAAAGCTCCGCGCGCGGTTGACGAGCAGATCGCGGAGCGCCGCCGATCCCGCGATGAATCCGCCTGCTGAACCGAGCGCCTTGGAGAGCGTCCCCAGGGAAACGTCCACGGCGTCTTCCACGCCGAAAAGTTCGGCGCCGCCGCCTCCGCGCGCGCCGAGCACGCCTGTCGCGTGCGCCTCGTCCACCATGAACCAGGCGCCATGCTCCCGCGCGAGCGCCGCGAGACGATCGAGCGGCGCGAGATCGCCATCCATGGAAAAGACGGCTTCCGTCAGCAGAAGGAGTTTTCCGCCCCGGTCCGCACAGCGCGCCAGCAGTTCGCCGCAGCGCGCCAGGTCGTTGTGGGGAAAGACGCGAATCACGGCGCCCGAAAGCCGCGCGCCGTCCACGAGGCTCGCATGACAGAGTTTGTCGAGAACGACGTAGTCTCCCTTGCCCACCAGCGCGGGGATTGTCCCGATCGCCGCCGCGTAACCGCTCGAAAACACGAGCGCGGCTTCGGCGCGTTTGAAGGACGCCAGCGCCTCCTCCAACTCCAGAACGTCGGGATGATTTCCTCCGAGCAATCGGGAAGCGGTCGCTCCCGCGGAGGCGCTCGCGCGAACGGCTTCGAGCACGCGCGG
>JABWAM010000109.1 GCA_013360985.1 Verrucomicrobiia bacterium
ATGAAACGGCGCGGGGTTGTCCACTCCGCGTTTGGAGCCGCCGGGAGCAGGCTGGATTTTCCAGCGGCATCGCCCCATGCTGATGCCAACCTTGGGCGAGTGGCGAAATCGGCAGACGCGCCGGATTTAGGTTCCGGTCCCGCAAGGGGTGCAGGTTCAAGTCCTGCCTCGCCCACCGCGCCGGCGCGGCGGGAGGACCAGTTGCATTTCGGCGCAAGGGCGGCGAAATTGACGCACGTGAACCGCTGCCTCGCGCTTTTTGAATCCTTGCTGGCCGCATGTTCGGACCTCGAACTCGAGGGGCGCGCGCGCGAGGCGCGCCGCCTGACCCGCCAGCATTTTGGCGCGACGATGCGTTTTTTCGCGCCGCTTTATCTCTCCAACGAATGCATCAATTCCTGCCGCTACTGCGGCTTTTCCCGCGAGAACCCCATCCTGCGGACGACGCTGACGCCCGACCAGGTGGAGGCTGAAGCGCGCCATCTCCTCGAGAAAGGCTTTCGCGCCCTCCTCCTCGTCGCCGGCGAACATCCTCGCCACGTCGGTCTGTCGTATCTCCTCGAATGCGTGGGGCGTCTTCGCGCCCTCCGCGTCCCCTCGATTCACCTCGAAATCGGCCCCTTGGAAACGGCGGATTATCGACAACTCGTCGAGGCCGGCGCGGAAGGGCTGGTTGTCTATCAGGAAACCTACAACCGCGCCGTGTACGCGGCGATGCATCTCGCCGGGCCGAAGAAAGATTACGACTGGCGTCTCGCCAGCCCGTCGCGCGGCTGCGAAGCGGGTTTCCGCCGCGTCGGCCTCGGCGCGCTGCTCGGACTCGCCGACTGGCGCGAGGAAGCCTTAGCGCTCGCGCGACATCTCGACGCGCTTCTCAAGACGTTTTGGAAAGTCTTCTTCACGGTCTCCCTGCCCCGCCTTCGCCCGGCCGCAGGCGAGTTCGCGCCTTTGGCGCGCGTCACCGACCGCGACCTCACGCAGATCGCCCTCGCCCTGCGCCTCGTGTTTCCCCAAGTGGGAATCGTCCTTTCCACGCGGGAGTCCCCCGCCCTCCGCGACGGCCTGGCCGGCATCGGCGTCACGATGATGAGCGCCGGATCGCACACCGAACCCGGAGGGTACACGGGCGCGGGACGCGACGATCTCCACCGCACCGAGAAAGGGCGACGCGTCGAACTCGCGCCGGCGGCCCTTCCCTCCGACGGAGGACGCGCCACGGAACAGTTTGCCATCGCCGACCGTCGCTCCGTCGAGGAGGTGGCGGCGCGCATCCGCAGGCTCGGGCTCGAACCGGTATGGAAAGATTGGGATCCCGCCCTGACGCCCGACGCCGCGGCGCGGCCGCCTATCCGCGACGCGCGCGATTGACGATCGCGACGCGCGTACCGCTTTCGCCCACCTCGACGAGGCGGTCCGGCGCGATCTCCAGTTCCCGGGCCCATACGCAGAGAGCCGACCGTTCGCAAATCAGAAAGACCTGCCGCGGAGAGCGCCACGCCGAACGCAAGGCCGCCCGATCGAGAAAGGTTTCCGCGCCGATCCCAAAGTGACGCGTTGCAAATTCGCCTGCGGGCGTCGCGTTGACCCAGTGCGCGGGGCGATCGAGGTAAAAAAACAGACTGGCGGCGAGATGCGGTTCGCCGTCGCAGACCACCATGGCCTCGGGTTCCGCGGCGCGGCGGATGGCCGACGCCGCGCCGGCGAGCGAATAATATTCCCCTTTCAGGGCGAGCCCTCGCGCCGCAAGCGCGAGGAGCGCCAGCATGAGGAGCGCGACCGCTCGCGCCGCCAGCGCGGCGCGCTTTCGCCAGGCCAGCCAGACCGAGACCGCGCCGCCAAGCAGAAGCAGGATGCCCGCCGCCTTCATCAGCGGCACGAACTCCTTCCAGCCGCCGAAGGAGGATCCGTGCAGGGCGTTCCAGAGCGTGTCGCGATCCGCCACGGGATCGACTTCCATCGTGGCGCCGGCCATCAGGGCGTCAATGTGCCCCCAAAGAACGACGCCGATCAACCCGGCGAAAGTCATCGAAATGCAGGGAATCACCCAGTAGCGACGCGGCACGGCTTCCTCGCGCGCCCAGGGGCGCGCGAGAGCCACGGCGACCGCGCTCCAACACGTCATGGTGTAATAGTCCTGGCGCGCGGAGAACGCCACGCTGACCGCGGTCACGGCGATCCAGGCCCAGAGAAGACGGAAGGCGTCTCGTCCCGGCGCCTCGCGCGCCTCGGGACGCCGCCACGCCCAAACGACCGCGGGTACGAAGAGAACCCAGGGGAGAAAGTAAAGCAGGTGTTGTCCCCAGAAAATGAGCGAGGGGACCGCCCGGCTGTCCGGAGGATAACGGGTATTGAGGAGATGTCCGACCTGTTCGTTCACAAAGTTTTCGTGGAGGAAGCCGGGAAATCCGGTCTCCATCGCCAAGTACCACGGGGCGATGGCGGCGCCGCCCAGAAGAACGCGAGGCCATGTCCAAAATCGCCGCCAGACTCCCGCGAACTTTTCCGAAAAGATCGCCGCGCCCCCGAGAGCCAGGGCGGGATAGAGAAAGCCGTGAGCCCCTTTGACCAGGACGCCCAGGATCATGAAGACCCAGGCGGCGCGCAACCACGCGCGCTCTCGCGCCGGATCGCGCAACGCGCTCAGCAGACACCAGAAGGAAAGGGTGACGCAGACGCCGAGGAACGGTTCGGGCATGATGAGACGCCCAAAAATGAAGAAACCGAACGAAGTCGCCAACAGCAAGGCCGCATATCCACCGAGTCGCCACGAAGCGACACGGCGGCCCAGCAGAACGGTCGCGCCGACCCACGCGAGGCAGGCGAGGGCGTTCGGAAGGCGCGCGGCGAAAACGTTGACGCCCAGCGCCTTGTACGAAAGCATGATGGCCCAGTACACCAGCGGAGGCTTCTGAAGCCGCGGAACGCCATTGTTCGTCGGGAGGAGCCAGTCCCCGCGCGCCAACATCTCTTTTGCGGCGCCCGCGTACTGCCCCTCCGTCTCGTCGAAAATGACCGGCGAGACGCTCGATCCGAGGTACAAAGCGGCGATGCACGCCGCGAGGATCAGCCAAGCCGTCTTTTTCAATCAGAAACCGGCCGTCATCGAAATCCCGCCGTAGGGCGCGGGATCTCCGCGAAAACTCACGTTGCGCGCCCAGGCGTCGAAGGTGCGCCACACCATGTATCCGCCTTCCAAGGTCACCTCCATCGAGGGAAGCGGTTTCCAAGACGCGCCGAGGCCCGCGCGAACTTCCGAATAATCCACGACCACCCCGTTCATTCCGGGGCGGTTGTGCGTATCGCCGAAATCGTCCGCCAAGCGGTAGGAGCCCCCCTTGAGCGCGAGCCCGGCGTGGAGCGTCAGGTTTTCGCTGGCCGCCCATTCCACGCGCGGCCGCGGGAGAATCGCGTTGAGCGTCCAGCGGTCCTCAAACTGCCACCGGATGCCCGCGCCCGGCATCACGGGATACTCGCGGCGCGGATCCACGCTGATCCCGAAGACAATCTGGAGATCCTTGTCGTAGAGGTAGGAGGCGCCGATCGTCGCGGGAACGTTCACGTCGTCGAACGTGATGTCATGAAAATCGCTGTAAACCCCGGGCTGCACCTCGAAGCGCACCAGCCATTCGCTCGCCAACTGAAAGTCCACTCCCATCACCGCCGCGGCAGACTGCAGGGTGTTGGGCAGCGGCGAGTTGTCGGGCGTGCCGAACGAGTAGCGGTCCCCGTTCGCGCCCAGGCGGAGGATGGCGCCTTCGCTGATAAACCGCGAAGCCACCGCTTGAAACGAGTTCGCGACTTCCGTAAAATGCCCGAACTTCACGTCGCCGGCCTTGGTCTGGCTGCCCGCGACGTAGGCGTGGTCGGTATTGACCTCCCAAGAAACTTCTTCGGCGAACTTCTTCTTCTTCTCCGCGGCAAACGCGGATGCGGCCAAGAAAGTTCCGGCGCTCGCGCACAGCACGACAAGGGTAAGCTGTCGGAAGTTGAAGCTCACGGGGAAGCGTGGGGGGGGTGAATCGACAGCATCCTACCCTCCTCACCTTGAACGTGGCAACATCAGATCTGGCCTCCAACTCCCCGCGTAAGACGGTCGAGAGCCCATCCGCCGCATCCGGTTCTCCCATCGCGGCAGACTCCGCTACGGCGCCGCCGTTGCCGCGCGCGGCACGAGCAGATCCGAGGGGTCGACGGCCACGCAAGGCGGGACGCCGTCCAGTCCGACGCGCGAGATCTGATCCGTTCCGATCCACAGTTTCCATACGGCGTCCGATCTTTCGGTAGGAACCGGGATGATCCATTCGGAATCGCGCGTTGCGCGCTCTTCGTGGATGACTTGGCCGCCGCGCGCGGAGAGCGTAAAGTCCACCGGCGCGTTCTTGAAGCGCCGGAGTTGGAGCGCGAAGCGCGTCGTTCCTTTGGGCACGTAGAAGTAGAGCGTCGTCGGAGACGGCGCGCGCCGCGCGCCCTTCGCTCTCGCGGGCGGACGGATTTCGAGCGGAGAGATGTTTTGATGATTCTTAAGATCCGCGAACATGGACCTCGAAGGCGGTCCGACCACGCGAAAAATTACGGATTTTTCGCGCGCGCCGCTGGCGACATCGAACTGGTAGAGCCCCTCGCGTGGAGCGACGAAACGGATCGGACGCGCGGCGTTCTCGGAGGTCACGGAGTGAAAGGCGAGAAAATCTCGGTCGCGTCCCTCGCTTCCGAGAGACCAGACGATGATCCTGCCGAGCCGTTCTCCGCGGGCGGACTCGAGGAGATCCTCGCCCTCGCCGCGCGCCTCTTTCGGAGTCCGGATGGAAGCGGGCGCCTCGATCTCGCGCGGTTTTTCGAGGGACATCGTCAACTCTTCATTCGCCTTCAGGCGCATGAGATAGCTCGTTTTTCCGAGGAGAAATTCGGGGGAAGCCGAGGTCGCGGATGGAGCGGCGCGTTCACGGGCGCGCGGAGGCATGAGATCCATGGAAACCGGCGCGCCGCCCACCTCCACGAGCGCGCCGCCGACCGCCTTGCGGTAGAAGTCCAGATCCCGCGCGCGGAGGTTCTCCGCTTCCGCCGGCGTGAAGGGAGGGTGCGGACGCGTCATGCGATAGGCCTTTGGCGAGATGGCCACGAGATAGGCGTCCTTCCCGCGATACAAGAGTTGGTTCCCCTCTTCACACCACGGTTCGAGGCGCCGCTGGGTTTCCTCTTCGCTCAACTTCATGCGGCGGCATTCCTCGGCGATCTTCGCGGTCTGTTCCTGGAGGTGAAACCCATGAAGGTAGAGCGTGAGGAGATCCACTCGACGCCTCACCGCGGGGTCCGCGGCGAGGCGCGCCGCGTCCGCGAGGTCTTGGAACGCGAGCCCCATCACGCGGGCAGAGGCCGGTTGTCCGCTCTCCCATCGCTCGAAATACCGCCGCATGGGAACGGCCGCCGTCCCCCAGCAGTTCGTGTAAAAATCGTCGGACACTTCCTCCCGCGGGAGATCGGGCATCCAGAGAAAACGCGCGGCGGCCCAAAAACGCGCGCCGCAAGAGCCCCAGAAGTGATTCATCTCGGCCTCGACTCCCTCAAGGCCTTGGGCGCGCCATCGCTTGAGGGTCTGCGAGAGATCGGCGATCGCGGGCCCCTCGTAGTCGGGGCGCGCGCCGCCCCATTGGCCGATGCTGTAGTATTCGCGCACGATGAGATGGCGGACGAACTTCGGCCACTGGAGTTGCATCTCCAGCGGATGCGTGTTCCAGGTGTAAGCAGTTGCCATCGAGACGATAACGTTTGGGTCGGCTTCCCGCCCTGCGCTCGGCGCCGGCGAGACGCGGCCGTAGGCCATGAACCCGACGAGCGTGCGCGGGAATTCTCCGCGGATGGCTTCGGCGACCTGATTGGCGAGGAGAAGCGCGCAGTCGGTGTAGCTGCCGACCGCACGGCATCTCTCGCAGCGGCAAAGGTTGCCGGTGTTGTCGTTCGGGCTGACCGAGAGCAGAAGGGGAGGATCGGGATCGCGTTCCCGGCGCCCCCGCAGGATGGAGAGCGCCCCTTCAGTGAATCTCTTCACCACCTCGGGATGCGTGGTGCACGGTTGGAGTCCGTTCTGCTTGTTGCCAGGGGATTTGCCGTCGGCGCTGACCCACGCGAAGTACTCCGGATGCTCCTTGAAGAGGGACTCTGGGACGAAGTTGGCGTAGGCATGATGGATTCCGGTCTTGCCGTAGGCGGACCCCAAGCGGTTTCGACGCGACCATTCCTCGAAGAGCGCGCGCGACGCGCCGCCCTGCGAGGCGCCGCAGTTCAGCCGTCGCACACGGAAGGCGGGGCCTTCCACCCGATCCGCCCGCACCTCAATCTCCGACTTTTTCGGGATCACCTCCCAGTCGCGGCCGAGGAAGAACCAGCGGCAGCCAAGATCGTGGAGCAGGGTGTAGACCCCGTGGCTCACGCCTGCGGCATCCTTGCCGAGTACGAGCAATCGCTTCGCCGAACTGAGCAAAAGGAAGCTCTCAGAGGCGGCATTCGCGAGACGGGCCGCAGGCCCCTCCTCTCCGGTCGCACGCGCCCATTCGCTTGCCAGACCGACGACGACCGCCGGTTCGCGCTGCGGCGCGTCGGCGATCTCGGGCGCCCGCCCGCTCATGATTCCCAGCACGCGACGGAGATCGCGCGCCGCGTCTTCCGCCGGCGCTCCGGAACCGGGGAGCAGAATGACCGACGCGGGAGGAGCGCCGTCGCGCGCGAGGAAGAACGCTTCGCTGGCGGCGACGAATGGCGCGCCCGCAAGCGCGAAGAGGAGGGCAAGAAAGATTTGGAAGACCATGCGAAAAGGCTTCAGGGAGGCGCCCGCAGGGCGTCGACGGGCACGAGGAGATGCCGCGGATGGGTTGCGACAAAGGGAGGCGTCCCGCGCAACGCGAGGACGGGAGAGATCCCGCGAACCGCAAGCGTCCAGATCCCGTCGTCCTGGCCTTCGGGCACGCGCACCGCCAGTTCTTCCTTCGCTTCCAGCGAGGTCCGTCGGGAGATGGTTCCTTGCGGAGTGAGGAGGGTCACCTCGGCGACCCGTCCCCCTAAGGCCGAGGCGGTCAGCGCGAACGACGGCGTGCCTTTCGGCACGAAGAAGCAGAAGTCGCCGGTTCCCATGAGCGGAGGGAGTTCGCGCCCCAATGGGGCGCACAGAAAGACGTGCGGCCCTTTCGCGGAAGGCGTGCATGCGCGGCCTTGGATCCGGTACAGGCCTGTCGCGGGAGCAAGAAACTCGGCGGAACCGGTCCGCGTTTCAGGATCGAACGCGACGGAAATCTCGGCGCCGATGGATTCGCCCGCTTCGAGTCCGGTGGCTGCGGCGCCCAGAAAGACCGCCGTCGGCTTTTCGATGCTCGAGGCCCGAGAGTTGTTCGGCGTTAGGTCGAGATGGATGCGTTCGCCGGCGCGCGCGGGCAGGAGCAGGAGGAACCGGGAAAGGGTGACGTCGCCTTCCGGACGGATTTCCTCCGCGGAAAGATCGCGGCGTTCGACGAGGGGAATCAGCTTTCCGAACGTCGGATCGGCGACGACCGGCGGCTTCATTGCCGCGATCTCTTCGGCGGTCGGAGGGCGCGGGCTGGGGAACACCTTCACCGAGTCGAGTCGTCCGTATTCGGTGCCGTCATTGGCCACCCAAACGGTGAGACGATCGCCGGGTTTGAGATGCGCGTTTTCGATTTCTTCGCTGCGGAAGTAGCTGAAGAAGATATTCACAGCCGTCCCACAGGTTCTTGAAAAAGGTGTTGGATTGAGCGGTTTTGCCCTGCCACACAGCAGGGATGAAAAAACAACATCCCAATCCAACGCG
>JABWAM010000110.1 GCA_013360985.1 Verrucomicrobiia bacterium
CCGGCGGCGCCCTCCCTCGCTTCGCGACCGAGCGGATTTTTCCCAAGCACGGACGGTGGAAAGGGAGGGCGAGGCCGCCGGCCGAGCCGTCGCACCCTTCTTGTGGGGAGTCTGGAATCTCGCTACGCCCCGGCCCGCCCGGTCCTCCATGGAAGATGATAAGGGTTGCCCTCGAAAAACGGAGCGGATCCGTGGATTTGGGTCTTGGGAGCGCGTTACCTCTGGGTTATGAATTCGCCGGCGATGATCAGCGCGGCCATCTTCACTCTGAACGAGGAGATCCATCTTCCGCGCTGTCTCGCGTCGCTGCGCGCGTGCGACGACGTAGTCGTCGTGGATTCCTTGAGCGCGGATCGCACCGTCGAGATCGCGCGCGCGGCGGGCGCGCGCGTGTTTTCGCATGCGTTCACGGGTTTCGGCGATCAACGGACCTGGGCGTTCGGCGCGATTGCGTTCCGTCATCCCTGGGTGTTGGTGCTCGACGCGGACGAATGGGTGACGCCGGAGCTTTGGGAGGAGATCCGGCGCAGGACGGCGGCGGCGTCGCCCGAAGTCGCCGCGTTTCGCCTCAAGCGACGATTCTTTTGGGAAGGGCGTCCGCTGCGGCGCGCGAACCTGTATCCCTCGTGGGTCGTGCGCCTCGTGCGGCCCGAACGGGTGCGCTATCTCAATCGCGGTCACGCCGAGACGCAGGAGGTCGCGGGGCGAACCGAGTCGCTGGAGGAGGATTTGTTCGACGAGAATCTGAAGGGGCTCGCGGAATGGCGGTCGCGGCAGGCGCGGTACGCGGAGGAGGAGGCGCGCTTCGAGGCGTCGGATCGTTCGCCCTTGCGCGCGCGCGACCTGCTGTCGCGGGATCCGCTGGCGCGGCGGGCGGTCCTCAAGCGGTTGGCGCGGCGTTTTCCCGCGCGCGGCGTGGCGTGGTTTCTGTACGCGGCAGTGTGGCGCGGCGGATTTCTCGACGGGCGCATCGGGCTGCGGTTTTGTCTCGAAAAGGCGCGTTTCCAGCAGCAGATTCAGCGGCGCGCCGCCGAACTGCGCCGCGCGCGCGCCGAGGCGCGCCCGGAAGTCGGCGGGCGGAAATGAGATCCTGCGCATTAAATCCAGGGATGTCCTTCGCGCCGCGCGATTCTTGGAGGAGGACTCGCGGGAGGGGTTCTTCGCGGCGACGGATCGCATGAAGGCCCAGTGGATCAAAGACCTCGCGCATGCGACCTTGGGCGAACTCTCGGCGCTGAACCGCTTTTGGCTGCGGACCGTCGCGCGTTCCCGACTCAAACCTCGGCGGGCCGACGGGAAACTCTGGGTGCATCTCGGCTGCGGACGCCATTACATCGAGGGAATGATCAACGTGGACGTGAACCCTTTCGTGCGTTCGGAAGCGTGGCTCGATCTGCGCAAGGGATTGCCCTTCGCGCCGGAGAGCGTGGACGCGGTGTATTGCTGCCATGTGCTCGAGCATTTCCACGAGCCGGAGGCGCGAAAGATCGTGAGAAATTGCTGGCGCGTCTTGAAACCCGGCGGAGGGATGCGGATCGTGACGCCCGACCTCCGCAAGGCGGCGGAGGCCTATCTGCGCGGAGACGCGGACTGGTTCTCGGATTTTCCCGACAAACGGCGTTCGGCGGGAGGACGCCTCGCGAACTATCTTTTTTGCCGCGATCAGCATCGCCTCGCCTACGATTTCGGTTTTTGGGAGGAGATCCTTGCCTCGGAAGGGTTCGCCGCGGTCGCGGAGAAGCGCCCCCACGACTCGACGATTTTTCCAAGCGCGGAGTTGGCGGCGTTCGAGTATGAAACGCCCGCGAAGCACACCTCGGTGTTCGTCGAGGCGTTTCGGTTAGTCCAAAGCCCCGCGTCACGTTGACGTGTGGGAGAGTCCCTCCTCGGCCGAGGCGCGTCCCGTCGGACATCAGCCCGGTAGGGTTGTCGCCCATGCGATCACCTGATCGGCGACTTCGATCGGCGAGAGGTCGGCGACAGAACGGCCGCGTTGAGCGAAGGCAAAGGGGACTTCCCGTGCGCGCCAGATCCGGGGATCCGTGGCGCTGAAGAGCGCGAAGACCGGGATGCGCATCGCGGCGCCGACATGCATCTGACCGCCGTCGGAACAGACAAGGAAGCGGGCGCGCGCGGCGAGCGCGGCGAAATGGCGGATCGACGGCGGCGTCTCGCCGGCGGTTGCTGCGCCGTGCGAAAGGCGGACGGCGGCGGCTATCGTCTTCGCGTCGGAGGAAAGGCCGCAGAGGAGAATCTCGAGGCCGAGGCGGCGACGGAGCTCCGACGCGAGGTGGGCGAAGCCCGCGGCGATCCAGCGCGACTCGTGCCGTTCCGAGGAGACGTGGATCAGGACCCAAGGACGACCCGCGAGATGATGACGGGCCTCGACCTCCTCCGCCCACCGCCGCGTCTCGGAGGGGAGGACAAAGCTCAAGTCGCGAGAACGCGCCGCGATTTTCAGGGGCTCAAGAAACCGCAGGCAACTGTCCATCTGGTGCTCGCGCGCGACGGGGAGTTCGATCTTGAGGTTGAAACAGAAATCGAGCGGATGCCCGCGGCTCGGCACGTATCCGAGGCGCCACGGCGCGCGAGTCGCGCGCGCGATCACGGCGAGGAGCGGGGAGAACCCCGCTTTGACGGCGATCACGAGATCGTAGTTTTCGGCGCGAATCGGCGCGAGGACGCGAGGCAGGTTGAGGTAGTGGTTTCGCATCAGGCCGCGGCCCCGGCCGTAGACGTGAACTTTTTGGACGAACGGCAAACCGTCGAGAAGGACCGCGTTCTTTTCTCCGGCGAGGACATCGAGGCGGAGGTCGGGGCGCGCTTCGGCGAGGCTGCGCAGGAGCGGGAGCGTGCAGATCATGTCGCCGAATCCGTTGCGTCGGATCACGAGGACGCGGCGAATGGTTTCAGGACGAAAAACCGGCGACGCCGGTTTTGGGCGGCCATACGCGAGGTCGAGCGCGGCGCGCGCGAGGCAAGGCGGAATTGCGCGGCGGTTCACGGCATCTCCCAGCGGCGATACCAGAGGGCGAGGTTCATCAGCGTCCAGATCTGGAAGCTGAGTTCTCCGCGGCGCGCGCGATGATGGGCGAACAGGCGATCCAAGGCGCGGCGGTTCCAGCCTCGCGGGGGAAGTTCGGCGCGGATGCGTTCCTCGGCGAAGCGGAGGATGCGCGGCGTGAGCATGTTTCCGCTGCCGCCGCAGAAGCCGATCTTGCGGCGGGAGATAAGGTCGGGGGGGAGGAGAGGCGCGACGGCCTGTTTCAACACGGCCTTGCCGACCCCGTCGGCGATCTTCAGCGGCGAGGGAATCCGCATCGCGAGCTCGACGAGATCCGTGTCGAGGAAGGGGGCGCGGCCCTCAACGCTCGTGGCCATCATCATCTTGTCGAGGCGCATCAGGAGGAGTTCGCCAAGGCGTTGGCGGCATTCCCAAAAAATCATTTTTTTGAGGAATTCGGGCTCAGGCCCTTCCTCCACGCGCGGGAGGGCGTCGGTCGCCGCGGCGGGGAAGAGGCGTTTCAGCATGGAAAATGCGGGGTTGAACCCCTCGTACGCGGCGGCGCTCAAGGTCGAGCTGGGCTCGAAGCGGCCCCAAGATCGCAGGCCGTGCTTCTCGCCGTCGTAGAATCCGAGCGCGGCGCTGAGAAAGACGGGTTCCCCGCTCGCCGCCCGGCGGATGTGCGTGGCGGTGCGCGCGTCAAGGAGGGAGCGTGCGAGGTGGGCGGCGGACTTTTGGATCCATCGCGGCGCCGACTGAAAATGGCGCCAATAGGTCCGCGCGCGACGCAGATAATTACGATAGATCTCGTAGCCGGCGAAGATCTCGTCGCTGCCTTCGCCAACCTGAATGACGATCGTGCCGCGCGCTCGGGCGAGTTTGGCCACGTAATGGAGGGGGAAACAGACGGGATCGCTGAGCGGTTCATCCTGATGCTCCGGCATTTCGTCGGCGAACTCGAGGAAGTGACGATCGGAAATGAGGACCTCATGATGGTTCGTCTTGAAAAGTTCGGCAATGCGGCGCGCATGATGGATTTCGTCGTAGGGCTCTTGCGCGCGGTCTTCAAAGCCGACGGAGAAGGTGTTGACCGGTCGATCCATCGCGCGGCTCATCAAGGCCACGTTCGCGCTCGAGTCCACGCCGCCGCTGAGGAAAACGCCGAAGGGAACGTCCGACATCAAGCGTCGTTCGACCGCGAGTTGCAGGACGCGGCGGACCTCGGCGGCGTAGTCCTCCATGCGTTTCGCCGGGCGATCGGTCGGTTGCCACGGCCGCCAATATTCGCGGAACGTCCAGCGGCCATTTTCTTCGACGGTCAAATGCGTGGAGGGCGGAAGTTTGAAAATCCCCTCAAAAAGCGTCAGGGGCGCGGGAGCGGCCGCGAAGGTGATCTGATGCCACAGCGCTTCCTCGTGGACCGCCTTGCGCGCCTCCGGATGTCGCAAGATCGCCTTGATTTCCGAGGCGAAAACGAAGTCCTTTCCGATGGAGGCGAAGTAGAGCGGCTTCTTTCCCATCCGGTCGCGCGCCAGCCAGAGGCGACGCCGCGTGGCGTCCCAGATCGCGAAGGCGAACATGCCGTGGAGACGGTCGAGGCAGGCGGGTCCCCATTCCTCGTAGGCGTGGAGGAGGGTCTCGGTGTCGGATCGCGAGCGGTAGCGGTGGCCGAGGCGCTCGAGTTCGGGACGGAGGTCGGCGTGATTGTAGATCTCGCCGTTGTACGTGATCCACAGAGAACCGTCCTCGTTCGACATTGGTTGTCGTGCGGCCTCGGAGAGGTCCACGATGCTCAGGCGGCGGTGCCCCAGCCCGACGGCGCCATCCGGCGCGATCCACGAGCCGAAGGCGTCCGGTCCGCGATGGGCGAGCGCGTCGCGCATCCGATCGAGGAGGCGTGAATCCAGAGGCGACTCGTCTTTGGGAGACGAGGTGCGCCAGATGCCGACAATACCGCACATGGCTGGATGCGCAACCTACCCAAGCCTCGCGTCTCGCGCGAGCCGGGAATCCCTTTCGCGCGCGGAGAGGGGCAACTCTCGACGGATGTTCCGTCCAACGCGTCATCTGGCCGGCTGCCCAGAGAGAGGAGGCGCCAGAAGAAGTTATCTTGATGGAGTGAGCGCCGGATGCGGCCAGGCCTCGGTTTGGCTGGCGCGATAATCGCCGGGAGCCTGACCGTACGCGCGATGGAACGCAGCATAGAAACGGCTCGCCGAGCCGAAGCCCGCTTCGAGCGCGATATCGAGGATTTTCATGTCGGTCGTCAGGATCAGCCGTTGGGCGTGCGCCAGCCTTTGTTGGGTCAGGTAGTCGCTCAGATGCATGCCGAAGGCCTTGCGAAACAGACTCATCGCATAGTTGGGATGCAGCCCCACGAGCTTGGCGATGTTGGCGACGCGCAGGGGTTCGGTGTAGTTCTCCGCGATGAATCGCGCCATGAGCTCCACTTTGCCGATCGCTTCCGGCGAAGACGCGCTTGGGGCGCCGCGCCGGGATTCGGAGGCGAGAGGGCGGGACGAAGCGAGCGATTTGGCGGAGAACGCGAGCCGCCGCAGACGAGCCTGGAGTTCCAGGTGGCAGATCAGTTGGCGTTCGGGCGATGGACTTTTCAAGTCCTGGTGCCAGCGGTGGAACAGGTGCAGATCGAAATCAAACTGCGTGAGATCCGATTCCTCGATGATTTCGCCTTGAAGGATGGCCTGGATCAGGTTTGTCGGCAACTGATGTTGAAGGAGCCATCTCAAGGGGATGTTCAGCCAATGGGCGACCGTCGATTTCGGAAAGCTGATCAGCCGATGCGGAATCGCCGCCCAAAAGAGCGTCAAACGGGCGGGGTGAAGGGTGACGAGCTTGTCGCGGTGCAAGTAGGTGATCGCGCCGCGTTCGATGAAATTGCATTCCACCTCTTCGTGGCGATGCAGGCGCGTCATCAGGTTGGGCGTTCCGCGCCAACTGACAAACCCCACGGTCGGGTGATCGACCAACTCTCGTCGAACGCGATCTCGACGAACGGGGCGCATCCTCGGAACCTAACAGGCGATGGCGCGTCGCGCATCATCTTATTTTCCGGATACGCTCTCCAGCGCAACCCGTGGAAAGGGAGGGCAAGGACGCTGGCGGCGAGGCTCGGCCGGCGGCCTCGCCCTCCCTTGCGTGTCCGAAATCTTTCTCCAAGGATCCGAAGGTTTTCTCATGAAGTTCGGCGTTGTGCAGCCGAACTTCATTTCATCGTCAAGCGAGGGTTGGCGCCACGCGGTCGAGATCTGCTTTCCCGCGAGGCGAGGGAAGGCGAGGCGCCGGCCGAGGATGGACTCCCCCATGTCTTCCGCGGGGATAGGGAAACCCTTTCGGGGCCGGGTGCGCCGCGCGTTTTTCGCCGCGCGAATCGCGCGGGGAGAAACGCCGGAAGAGCGGGCGGAATTGTCGGCTGCGGGAGATTCACGGAGCGGTCGGGACGATGCCGCGGATCCGTCGGAGGTATTGACCTTTTTCGAGGGGATCATACTTCGAGCCTCCGGAGAGGTAGAGATCGGTTCCGCGGAAAGCCATCGCGCCCGCGCGATCCACCTTCCCGAGCACGTCCACCGAGCCGTCGCGGGGATCGATGCGCACCAGCGCGGGGTGCGCATAGGCGAGGCCCCAGCTTTTCTCGGGGTTGACGGCCTCCATCGCGCCGCCGGTGTACGTCCACACCTTGCCGTCGGGACCGGTTTGGAAATCGAAGCCATCCATGCGGTCGAAGTTTTCGTTGGTGAGGAAACCGACGGGGAAGGGGAGTTTTTTGACGAACAAAATTTTGCCGCTGGCGAGATCCACGGAATAGAGAACGCTCCTCTTTTCGTGAAGGGCGCCGTGGGCGGTGTCCGTGGGGTCGTAGGTCAATCCGAGCACCCGGGCGTCCGCGCCGCCCGCAATCGCTCCGGCGAAAAGCGCATCCGCCACCGGTTCGATTTCGCGCGCAATTTTGCCTTCCGCGAGGTCGAACACGAACAACTTGCCCGCCTTGGCCATCGGCTTGTTCAAGACCGCGTCGCGCACCGGCCGCGTCGAAATCACGAGGGTTCGGCCGCGGTCGGCGGTTGTGAGAAAACAGATCTGTTGATTGCTGAACGGTTCGGAGATGCCGCCGGCCTGTTGGGTCTTCGGATCGTACCACCCCAGGCCGCCGCCCTCGCCGTTGCGGTACCATCGGCCGCCGAAGTACACCTTCCCGTCGGCGCCAAGGGCCGCCGCCCACATCTTGTGCGCGCCGGACCCGGCGTGCGACAGGTATGCCACCCGTCGCGGATTGCTCGCGGGCTGATCCTCCGGAAGAGGTTTCAACCAGGGTTTCTCCGCGACGAATGCGGTCCACGGCCGGCTCGGATCGTACGCGTAGAGCGCCGCGGAAGGATACCCGCTCAGGTAAACCTTTCCGCCGGCGACGATCTCAGGCGGTTTCTCTCGCGGCGGATCGCCTGCCCGCACACGGTATCCGATCTGATGCAGGAAGCCTTTCTCAAACTGATGGGGAGGCAACCGGCCGCGGAGATCAGGGACCCGCGCGGGTACCTGTTTCGTATTGCCTCCAACCTGGCCATCAACCATGGAACCAGACGGCGCGATCTCGATGCCCTCTCCTCCGAGCCGGACTCCGGGCCGGCCGCCGACCGATCGCTCCGCGATGACCGGACGCCGGAGCGGGTGGTGGCCGGCGCCGACCGGCTGCGCCGGGTGATGGAGGCGATCGAATC
>JABWAM010000111.1 GCA_013360985.1 Verrucomicrobiia bacterium
GGCCGCGCCGACGTGGCGGGGATTGCGGAGGAGCGCCCGGCTGAACGCGGCCAGCGCGGCGAGCGCGCGCCGCGACGCCAGTCTTGGGCGCGGCGCGTTCTTTGCCGTTTCAGGGGTGGATCGAGCGGTCAAGGGGCGGGACTCCGGCCGCATCTCGCGCAATCTCGCGATCGCGTCCGAGGCGTCCCGTCATTTTGATCCGAACTCGAGCCGAAAGGCGAGAGCGAGTTCCTCGAGGCCTTCGACGATCCGGTCGGGGCGCGCCGCGGCGCCGCGAAGCATGCTTCGCGTGCTGTGGCCCGTAAGGACGAGGATTGCCCGCGCGCCGGCGCGTTTTGCGCCGAGGATATCGGTGTCGAGACGGTCGCCGATCATCGTGAGGCGATGAACCGGCAGGCCAAGGCGTTTCGCCGCTTGCCGAAAGATCGCCGGCGAAGGCTTCCCGATAATGATCGCCTTTTGGCCAGTGGCGGATTCGATTGCGGCAAGGAGCGCCCCGCATTCGGGCGCCTGCCCGTCTTCGACGGGATAGGAGGGATCGGGATTCGTGCCGATCAGCCGCGCTCCGCGGGCGATCCATCCGCAGGCCGCGCGCAGTTTCGCATAGGTCATCGCGCGATCGAGGCTCACGACGACATGCTGCACCCTCGTCCGCGCGCAACGGATCTCCTGGCGGCGGAGCGCGGAGCGAAGCCCCGCTTCGCCGAGGGCGAAGACCGCGCGCACGCCGCGGGCCGCCAGCCATTCGGCAGTGGCCTCCGCCGAGGTGTAGATCCGCGCGGGCGGCACGCGAATTCCCATGCGCGCGAGCTTTCGGGAAAGTTCCAACGGCGTCAGGCAGCCGTGGTTGGTCAGCAGCAGATAAGGAATCCCCCGCCGTTGCACCTCTCCCAGGAAACGGATCGCGCCGGGGATGGGGCGTTTCCCGCGGTAGAGGACGCCGTCCATGTCGAAGAGCCAGCCCCGCGAGAGGAAATCGCGAATCGGAGGGCGCGCGCGACGGGGAGAGGACATCAGCGGATGAGGAGGATCGGACGGGGCCGTCCGTCGGTTACGCGGCGTCGGCCAGCGCGGCGTCGAGGGATTTGAGGAAGGCCCGGTTCTCCGCGCGCGCGCCGACTGTGACGCGAATCCATTCGGGCAGGCGATAGCCGTCCATCGGCCGGACGATCACTCCGCGGCGGAGGAGCGCCTCGAAAATCTTCCGGCCGTCGCCGACGCGGACCAGGATGAAGTTGGCGTGCGACGGCACGAACTCCAGCTTCCGCGCGCGGAACGCGGCGTGCAGAAGCGCCCGCCCCTCGGCAACCGCACGGATCGTCGCGCGGAGATGCGCGGCGTCTCCGAGCGCGGCGCGCGCGGCGTTCTGCGCGACGAGGTTCGCGTTGAACGGTTGGCGCACCTTTTGCAGCGCCGCGGCGACCGCCGGCGAAGCGAGGCCGTAGCCGATGCGCAGTCCGGCAAGCCCGTGCGCCTTGGAAAAGGTGCGCATCACGACGAGATTCGGTTTCTCCGCGAGGAGGCGGGGCGTATCGAGCGGGCGATCGAGGAACTCCTGATACGCCTCATCCACGACGGCGAGGGCGTGCGCGGGCATCGCGCGGAGGAAACGCGCGAGCGCCGCGGGCGGCACGGCCGTGCCCGTCGGATTGTTCGGGTTGGCCACGAAAACGAGGCGGGTCCTCGGCGTGATCGCCGCGCGCATGGCCTCGAGGTTGTGGCCGTACGCGCGCGCAGGCGCCTCATTGACGCGAGCGCGGAAGAGATGGGCGACGATCGCGTAGATCGCGAAGGCGTAGCGCGAAACCACGATGTCGTCACCGGGCGAAAGGAAGGCGTGGCCGAGGAATTCAATAATTTCGTTGGAGCCGTTGGCGAGGACCACCTGCTCCATGGGAAGCCGATGTTTCGCCGCGATCGTCCGGCGCAAGAGGAAGCCGTTGCCGTCGGGATAGAGGTGTGCGCGCGCCGCAGCCTTTCGCATCGCCGCCACCGCTTTCGGCGAAGGACCGAGCGGATTTTCGTTCGACGCGAGCTTGACGATCCGCGCGGGATCGAGGCCGAGTTCGCGGGCGACCTCTTCGATGGGGCGCCCCGGTTCGTAGACGGGGAGGCGCGCGAGATGCGGGCAGGGCGAAATCATGGGGATTGAAACATGCGGAGGGCCGACTCGCGAGGCGCGAGCGGCCTCGTCGCGATCTCGCCGCGAAGGAGCGCCAGCTTGCGGAACGCGATCATTCGTCGCGGCGGCATCGGCGCATCGTCCTTCACGGAATCTCAGCCGTACTTTTTGGTGAACTTGACCTTGGATTCCCTCGGTTCGATCGCCGAAGGCTGGATGCCTTGCGGGCGCGCGCCTCCGGGCGCGGGGCTGCCGGGGCGTCCCGCCTCGGCGGGCGGAGGCGGCGACGGCGCGCCTTCCGCCGCGTCGAAATCTTCTCCGAGGTCTTCCCCGATTCCGCCGTCGTCCGCGGCCTCGGCGGCCTCGCTCGCCTTGCGGGCCTTCTCGAACTCGCCCGATTTGCTGGCGACCTCAGCAAACGCGCTTTGGAGCTGGTAGAGCGTTCCCGAGAGCATGCGCTGCTCCTCCTTCGTAAGATTGCCTTTCGTGCGCTTCTGGAGGACCGCCAGCATCTCGATAAACAGTTCGGCGGCGCGAAGATCGGGCGGCATCTGGCGACCCTGGCGGTCGGCCATCCCGCCCAGCAGCATCGCCGCATTTTGGGCGAGGAGATCAATCAATCGCGCGAAGTGGCTCGACTCGCGTCGTTGCGCGTCGGCTTCGGGCTTGGGATGGGGGGCGTTGCTCATGGGTCCTGCGAGACTACCCTGGATCGATCACACTCCAAAGGGAAATCTCCACCGAAAGGCAGGGAGACCAGGCGCATGTTTCCCCACCGGAAAGGAGGGAAACATGCGGGCTAGCTCCCCCCCAAATCCACGGATCAGCTCGATTTTCAGAGAGCACCCCTCATCCTCATCCATGGCGGATCGGAGGGGTGGGTCGTGTCGAGATTTCAGACTCCCCACAAGAAGGATGCGACGGCTCGGCCGGCGGCCTCGCCTTCCCTTTCCACCGTCCGTGCTTGGGAAAGATCCGCTCTGACGCGAAGCGAGGTAGGGCGTCGCCTGTTCCTCGACCGAGGATGGACTCCTCCACGCCTTACGCGGGGATTTGGGTCCCCATCGGTCCGTTGACGAGCCGTTCGGCGTTCCGGAAACAGATTTTTTCCGCGGCGTCGGTCGGCAGATCCACCGTTTCCAAAAACCTCCAGAGGTCCTGTCCGTAGTAATCGCGCGCGAAGAGCAGGCGGTCTGCGTACCGCGCGAGGAACGCCGCGGCGTGCGCGGGATCGCGCTCCAACGCGGTGCGCGCCGATCCCGCGGAAAGATCGGCATAAAGATGAGGATGCCGGTCGAAGAGGTCGTAGATCCGCCCCGGCCCGGTCACGGGCCCTTTCGGATAGGCTTCGGAACGCTCCTCGGCGTCGGCGCTGATCTCGCGCCAAAACCCCGGTGCGTGGCCGATGAAAATCGTTTCGGGACACGCCGCCAGCGCGCGGTCGAGATTGGCGACCGTTCCGCCGTACCAATTCGGGTCATATCCCATCTTGCCTTCCTGTTTGCGCCACGGGACGTCGAGATGGAGCACGACGGGCATTTTGAGTTCGCCCGCCTTTCGAAACAGCTCGATGCCGCGCGGATCGTCGAAGGGAATGCGGAACTTCCATTCCCCGCAGACCTTGACTCCGTGAATCTTTGCCGCCGATTCCAACAAAGACGGTGCGTCACCCAGGGCGGGATGCGGACAGTAGCCGGCCACGAAGCGTTTCGGATGGCGTTCGCGCGCGTCGAGGATCGCCGAAAGAGGAATGCCGGCGTGCGTGCCGTCGGCCCGCATGTGGCGCGGATCGAGCACGCGATGATAGTTCGGATGATCCTCGAATGTCGGGATCTCCCACGTCAGGAGCCAGGCGTACTCGATCCCGTGATCGTCCATGTCGGCGATCAGCCCTCGATCGTCGCGGAAATGCCACCAGACATGCTGATGCGTATCAATGAGACGAGAAGGTCTTTTCATCTTTGAAATCCGGATGATTTAACGATCCACGAACGCAGGCAAGGCCCAAATCTCTGTGGAAGCAAAGATTTAGCCCGCAGGCTTCATCCTTTTCCCGCGGGGAAACCCGCGCCTCGTCCTCCCGCCCTCTGGGATGAGGCGGGAGGCGAGGCCGAGGCTCCCTGCCTTTCGGGGAACAGGAAGGTCTTCGAAAGGCGGGTCCGATGGATTTTGAATCTTGGATGGCTCGTTGATCAAGAGGGCGAAACAGGATTCGCCGGCGCCGCAGCCTTTTTTTTACACCGAATTTTACTTCCGCCTCTCGCCTCGGCCGCGCCGACTCAACGGCCGAGGCGCTTGGAGAGGCGGGCGACGACGTCCGCTTCGAGACGGCGGATCAAGTCGCGGGTGTACTCGACGAGGTCGAGGGAATCGTCGCGGAGGAGCGGGGTGAGATCCATGCCGAACTCGAGCATGGTCGCCTTGTCGGCGGCATGCGAGGCGAGGAGGGTCGCGTTGGCCTGCTTGCGGCCGGCGCAACCGAGATCGTAGCGTTTGCCTCCGCCGATCTGGGAGTCCCAGACGCCCGCGAGCGACGCGAAGAGATGCGCGCGCGCGCTGATGTCGAAGATCACCTTTTCGTCATCCGGCATCCAGTCGAGCGACCGCCAGGCCTCCATTCCATAAAGCGCCTTGGGCCGCTGTTTCGCGGGCAGTTCCCGGATCGCCTGAAGGACGGGCACCACGACGGCGACATGGGTGTCGTGCTTGTCGGCGGGGTTGTGGGTGTGAACAATCTCCGGACGAGCGGCGAGGAGAATCGTCTTGAGGTCCTCGATGAGCGCGCGGTTCGTCGGATCTTTCGCTTCCTTGCTGGAGTAATCGAGTTGAATCATCGCGGCGTACTCGCCAAGGGCGGCGGCATGACGCTGTTCCCTGCGGCGCACTTCGCGCATCTGCTCGTCGCTGAAGTGGGCGTAAGGCCCCGTACGCGAGCTGCCGCGCCCGTCGGTGACCGTCACGCCCGTGAACCATTTCTCGGGCTCGCGAAAACAGGCGAGGATGGGGTGATACATCATCAGCTCGAGATCGTCCTGATGCGCGCCGATTCCCATATGCGTCGTGCGGGCGAGAGCTTTTTCGACGGGCAGGCCGTCGGGGATGAAGAGATCGGCATACGGTTGATGGAGTTTCATGGAAAAGAGAGGTGGAGGGTGGAGTCGCGCCATGCGCGCCGTGGGAAAGAGAAGCGGCAGGCCGGGCGTTCAGCGTTTCGGCAGGCTGGCGGCGGCCACGGCCTGACCGACGCGTTTGCTTTGTTCGTCGGGCAAACTGACGCGGAGACGTTCCGCCAGATCGGGATAATCGGCGGCGAGCGCCCTGCGCGCGTTGTCCAGGATGAGATCGCCGCCGCGCCCCGAGGTGACGCGCCCGAGCGTGAGGAGGTGGCGGTAGTCGTATCGTTCGGCATACAAGGCCATCGCGTGACCGAGGGAGATCCCGATGGTCTCGAAAATCTTTGCCGCGCGAGGATCGCCCTTCGCGAGGAGATCCTGCACGAAGAGGAGTTGCTCGGCGGGATGCGCTTTCGGCAGCTCGATTCCCGCGGGCGCGGCGAGTTTCACGACCGCCTGCTGGGAAAAGTAAAGCGCGCCGCAGCCGCGGTCGCCCGACCACGGATCCACCGCCGCCCGCGGGCTGTAATCCACGGGGCAGAACGCGAGTTCGTTGAGCCAGCCGGTGATGCGCCCTTGAGGATCCAGATAGCCCCCCGCTTCGCTCGATCCCATCGCGACGCCGAGCACAGCGTTTTCGCGAAGCGAGAGGCCGCCGGCGAGCGCGGTGACGTCGCCGTCATTCGCGACTTCGAAGGGCACGCCCCATTCCGCCGCGAGGTTGAGAAAGATGGGGCGCGCCTTCGCGGCGAAGCGGTCGGCGGGCACCGAACGAAAGAGGGAGGCCACCTTGATTTCGTTGGCTACGACGATTCCGGCCGTGCTGCCGCCGATGGCGTCCACGCGCGGCAGCTTCGACGCCGCGAGCTTCAGGCCCTCCTGGATTTTCGCATAATGATAATCGGGGTCCTTCTGCGTCGAGGGATCCCAGGGCAACTCGGTGGCGAAGATCGCTTCCCCTTCCCTGACGGCGGAGACCTTGTAATCGCTCGCGCCGAGGTCGAACCCGATGCGGCAGCCGTCGAAGTGTCCGCCGAGCGGCGCCGCGCTCTCGCGTTCTGCGGGCAGCTTCCCTTCGGCGACATGTTCCACCACGAAATCGCGGTCATAAACCTTCCGCACGATCTCGGCATCGAAGGCGCGCGCCCCTCCGGCGCGATAAACCGTCCGCAGGCGATCGGCGATTTCGCGCGGACCCGCAACGGCGAGCCGCCATCCCCCCTTCTGCCAGAGGAGAAACTTCACGAGCCTTTCGACGTAAAGCTCCGTATCGGCGTCGAGCCCTTCACCGCCGGCGCAAACTTCCGTGCGACAAACCGAGACGAGGCCGTGATCGCGTTCGAGGGCGAGCGCGAGCGGGCGAGCCTTTCCCGATCGTCGCGCCTCGGCGAGATAGCGGCGATTCCCCAGCGCCGCGGGACGAAAACCGGGATCGAGCGGCGCGGGGAGGGAGGGCGCTGTCAGAAGGAGATGGGGCAAGGCGCTCATCGCGATACAATGATCCATTCGCGGAGCTACTAACTCAATCTTTTTCCCTCCTCCGCCCGGGAGGGGAGCGAAGGCGGCGCGTCCGCGTTCTCCGCGCTCGGCGCGAGCGCCAGCGCGAGCTGCGTGGGACGCCACCCGAGCTTCGGGCCGAGCCGATCCCCGAGCGGCATCCAGCGGTTTTCGCCGACGAGCTTCGCGGCGAGGCCGAGCCCCAGGCTGACTCCCTGCGCGACGATTCGCCCCAGACGTCCGCGCCACGCGAACACCGGCTGGAACGGGTCGCACGCATAATCGGAATCGAACCGCCGCGCGACGGCAAGCCCGGCGCGGGCGCACCACTCGAACGCGAGCGCGGGCGTCACCGCGTGCGCGTGGTGTGAATCGCGGCGGCGTTCGTGAATCGGCAGAAGGACGAGGAGCGCGCCGCCGGGCGCGAGGCATTGCCTCAAGGCCGCGAGCAGTTCGACCGGGTTGGGGAGGTGTTCGAGCACATGGCTGCACACGATGACGTCGTAGCGGAGGGCGAGCAGCGCGTTCTCCCGCCAGCGTTCCACGTCGAGCGGACGAAGGTCCACCTGTGCGAATCCCCGCGCGCGCAAGAACGCCCCGAGTTCGGCGACGGCCTCGGGATCCATCTCGACGCCGAACAGGCTTCCGCTGGTCGGACAATCCTGAAGAAAAGCTCCTGCGCCAAAGCCGTAGTCCAGCACCCGCCGATGCGCGAGGTCGATCCCTTCCGCGGCGAGAAGGCGCCGCAGCAGCATCACCTTCGCGCTCCGCATGTACGCGGCGCGATGCCACCACGTTTGTCGCCGGCGGTAGCATGTCCGAAACGTGGCTTGAGAAGGGACCGGATTTTCGCCCACGCCTTGAGCATATCCGGAAATGTTCCTCCACGCCATGCGCCATCTAAGTCCCAAATCCCCGCGTAAGGCATAGGGAAACCCATCCTCGATCGAGAAATGCGTGACGCTTCTCCAACATTTTGTGGTGAAGCCGCTGCTGCGGCGCC